>JAAFJZ010000071.1 GCA_013298205.1 Cytophagales bacterium | reverse complement strand
TTTTTTTTTTTATTAGCTGGTGGTTTTACTCGAGTGGCACTCACACCCAAAACACAACCCGCCATTCAAACCAAAGAAGCTGTTGGATATATTTTATCAAAAAATGCCTATTTACCAATTGAAGTTTTCCCAACGGGTGCAGCAACAATTGATTTGAAAGGAGCTTTAATGACCGAAATGATTGATATGAATAAAGCAGGAGCGGTTGCTTTTTCTGATCCAAGAAACGGAAGCATGGAAACTGCCGTTTTAATAAAAATATTACAGTATCTTCAACATTTTAATGGACTTTTGATTTTTTATCCTTTTGAAAAATCCATTACTTTAGGTGGACAAATGCATGAAGGGTTTATCAGTACAACATTGGGTTTGAAGGGAATTCCTGCTTTAGCAGAAGAAATCGCAATAAGCAAAGCATTAGATGTTTTGGAATATGCAGGTGGAAAAATTCATTTTACAGGAATTTCAACCCAAAAAAGCAAACAACTTATTCAAAAAGGTAAAGAAAAAGGATTACAAATTACGGCCGATGTCAATTTTTATAATTTGATATGTACTGATGAACGATTGGTAAATATAGATTCTAGGGATAAAGTTTTCCCACCTTATCGTGAAAAAAAAGATATTGATGCCCTAATTGATGGTTTACTTGATGGTACAATTGATGCCATAGTTAGCGACCATATTCCACAAGATTTAGAAAGCAAACTACTTGAATTTGACCAAGCTCAATTTGGAATGGCAGCTTTGGAATGGGTTTTTCCTTTGCTTTTTGATAGTTTAAAAGACAAAATTTCTCTTTCTTTATTCATAAAGTTACTTTCTGAAAATCCGAATAAAATTTTAAAATTATCAGATGTTAAAATAAAAGAAGGTGCTGAAGCTAATTTTTTTGTTTTTAACCCCAATTTTTCACAAAAAATTCTTTCAATCAACAGAAAATCTAAATCAGACAATATTCCCTTTATTGATGAAACTTTAATTGGTAAAATTGAATACGTTTTGACTAAAAATAAACTGCATAAATTTTAAAAATGCCTCCATTCATTAACTTTAAAATCAAAATTTTATATGCACTTCTTTTAGGGATTTTAGCAGCTTTAATGGTATTTTCACTTCAATTTTTTGGTTTAGATATTTTTGGAAGCTATAACTTTTTGGCTCATATTTTTATAATGATTTTTATTTGGTTATTTTTTAAAAGCAATTCAGATAAACCTAGAAAAATGCTTTTAAAGATGGCCGATGGAATACAATGGCAAGGATTTATAGTCATAATTTATGCACTTTCTTTATATAGCTTGG
Source organism: Cytophagales bacterium (assembly GCA_013298205.1). Classification (GTDB taxonomy): domain Bacteria; phylum Bacteroidota; class Bacteroidia; order Cytophagales; family UBA9547; genus JAAFJZ01. The sequence goes on along the minus strand of JAAFJZ010000071.1, from coordinate 8,409 downwards.
TGTTTTTATTTTTTCCAAAAGCGGTAGATTTACACTTGGTAGAAGTAAAAGCATATATCATTCAAAGTTCGAACGATATTTATAAACCAGAACTTAAGTCTCAGTTAATTAAAGACATTCAAAAAACAAAATTACAAGATTTAATTTTAGACGATGCAATTAAGAAAGTGATTTCTGGGTTGTTTTATATTTTTTTATTTGCCGTATTAACCAAACCCAAAAATGAGTCAAATTGATTTATCTGTCATCATTCCTCTTTATAATGAAGAAGAATCTTTACCTGAATTGTGTAATTGGATTAGAAATGTGGCTGATGCACAAAACTGGAAATACGAAATTTTGCTAATAGACGATGGAAGCAACGATGGTTCATGGGAAGTAATACAAATGCTTAAAAAGTCATTTCCTGAACAAATTGTAGGGATTTCTTTTCAGCGAAACTACGGTAAATCTGCTGCTCTTCATACAGGTTTTGCTGCTTGCAAAGGAAAAGTTGTCGTAACAATGGATGCAGATTTGCAAGACTCTCCTGATGAATTGCCTTCGTTATATAAAATGATTGCAATAGATGGTTATGATTTGGTTTCTGGTTGGAAAAAGAAAAGACATGACCCGATAATGAAAACATTGCCATCAAAGTTTTTTAATTTTGTAACTTCAAAAGTATCTGGAATCCAGTTGCATGATTTTAATTGTGGCTTAAAAGCATATAACCAAAAAGTAGTAAAAACGGTGGAAATTTATGGTGAGATGCACAGATACATACCACTTATTGCTAAATGGAATGGATTTCAAAAAATTGGAGAAAAATCAGTAGAGCATAGAGCCAGAAAATATGGTGTAACCAAATTTGGATTAGAACGCTTTGTTTTTGGTTTTTTAGACTTATTATCTATTTCATTTGTAACACGTTTTCGTAAAAGACCGATGCATTTTTTTGGTAGCTTGGGTTCACTTTCTTTTTTAGCGGGTTTATTAATCGTTGTAGGCTTGATAATAGAAAAAAATTACAAAATTTATAATGGACTTAAATATAGAGATGTAGTAAGCCATCCATTATTCTACATTTCTTTGGTAGCTGTAATTATCGGTATGCAACTATTTTTGGCAGGTTATATAGCGGAACTTATGAATATTAATTCTAATAAGAAAAACGAATACAACATTAGAGAAACGATTTAATAAGTAAACAACTATTTTAAAATTATTCTATTTTTGGCGTTTCTCTTGCAATCTCAATTTTAACTTTTTTTCCTTTTATTTTTTGATCTTTTATTAATGACAATAAATCTTTTATTTTATTCCTTTTTACAGCAGCATATGCACTGTTATCTTTTATTTCTATGAGTCCAAGCTCTTCTATATTTAATTTTCCGATTTTTGTTAAAAAACCTACAACATCTATTTTATTTATTTTATCTTTTTTCCCTGCTCCAAAATATAAAGTAAGCCATTCTGGCATAAAAGGAAGCTTATTTTGATTTCCTATTTCCAAAATAATAGGTTTGGGTTTTATAAAATCGGGTAAAGTAGTTGTTTTATTTACCATGATTATAGCAGTACCTTTTGCTGTCATTCTAGCTGTTCTTCCATTTCTATGTATAAAAGCATCGGCCTTTGGCGGCAAATGAAAGTGAACTACATACTTTACATCAGGAATATCTAAACCACGAGCGGCTAAATCGGTAGTGATTAATAAATTATTACTTCCATTTCTAAACTTAGTTAATGTGCTTTCTCTATAATTTTGCTCTAATCCACCATGAAAATTATTATTTATAATTTTATGAGAATTTAAAAAATCGCAAACTTCTTCAACTTCATCTCTTTGGTTACAAAAAACAATAGCTTGTTCATTGCCCATAAAACAAATAAGTCTATATAATGTATCTAATTTCTCTTCATTTTCATTTATATAAAGAATTTTTATACTCAAACCAGAATCTTTATTTGCAAGATAATTTAGTTTAATCGGTGAGGTAATTTTGGTAAACTCAGGAATAGAAACAGAATGTGTGGCTGAAGTTAAAATACGTTTTTTTAAGTTTTTTAATTTGCTTAAAATGAACTCCATTTCTTCTTGAAATCCCATTTCAAGACATTTATCAAACTCATCTAAAACTAAAGTTTGAACACTATCTAGATGGATATTCTTTCTTTCTATGTGATCGCAAATTCTACCCGGAGTACCAATAAGAATCGCAGGAGCTTGAATAAAATTATTTTGTTCAATATCGATATCATGCCCTCCGTAACAGCAATTTATTTTAAAACCTGTTTTCATATTTCTAAAAACTTGTTCTATTTGTAAAGCCAGCTCTCTTGAAGGTACGATTACTAATGCCTGTAAGCCTGTAAGTTCACTTGTTAGTGTTTGAAAAGTTGGCAGCAGAAATCCCAATGTTTTACCAGAACCAGTAGGAGAAAGAATAACTACATTTTCCGACTTTTGATTTGCTAAAAGAGAATCTTCCTGCATTGTGTTTAGAGCAGGAATTTGAAGATTAATTAAAATTTGCTCAATTGTAAGATTTTTCATTCCACAAAGCTAAGATAAAACTTAAAATCTCAGCAATGTATGAAAAGAAACATAGGGATAGAATAATATAGATAATTAAATATGTGTAGCAAGGATTAAGTGTTTTTAATGTATTTCAAACTCTTTTTGGTATTCACATTAATATCTGTTTATTTTGGGGTTCTTTTTAAAAAAAATAAAATAATGGCATTAATTAATAAAATCAGGCAAAGAATGGGTTTTGCTGTAGGAGCAGTTGCAGTAGGACTTTTAGCGTTTCTTATCGGTGGCGACTTATTATCTTCAAATTCTAAATTATTAGGCAAAAAAGAATTGTCTTTGGCAAATATAAATGGTGAGGAAGTTTCTTTAGAAGAATTTAATCGAAAACTTGAAGAAAATAAAACAACATTTTTTGTGCAAAATAACCGAGTTCCAAATGAATCAGAATTGGTTCAAATTAGAGAACAATCTTGGAATAACATTTTATTTGAAAAAGTTTACAAAACTGAATGTAACAAACTGGGTGTAATTGTTAGTGAAGAAGAGGCTTGGGACATGGTTCAGGGAAACAATATTCACTCAGCAATTATTCAATCGTTTTCAGATGCAGAAGGTAGATTTGAAAAAAATAAAGTAATAAGCTATCTACAAAACATTCAAAAACAAGAACCAAAGCAACAATATATGTGGGCAATGTTTGAAAAAAATCTTAGCGAAGAAAGATTAAAATCTAAATACGAAAACCTAATTAAAAACACAACTTTTGCAACCAAAGAAGAAGGTAAAAGATTGTTCAAAAACCAGACCGATGCTGCGTCTGCACTTTATGCTTTTGTACCTTATTCTGTAATACCTGATAATGCAGCTAATATTCAACAAGTTGATGTTGAGGAGTATATTGAAAACAGAAAACAAAAATTTCAAATCGATCCAACAGTATATTTTGAATATGCAATTTTTCCAATTACCCCAACAGCTCAAGATACAGCTTTAATTTTTAGCGATTTAATTAAATTAAAATCTGAATTTGCAGCTTCAAAAAAGGACACGGCAATGGTAAAAAGAAATTCTGATTCTCCAGAAAATCCAAAAAACTATCTGTTAGCTCAGCTTCCAACCGAATTAGTTGATAGAAACATCGTACCTCAAAGCGATTCTGTTTATGGCCCTTTTTTAGATAATGGTAAATTTACATTATACAAAACAATAAAAGTTTTTGATGATACTGTTTTCTCTTGTAAAGCGAGTCATATATTGTTCAAATCGAAATCAAAATCACCTGAAGATAAAGCTTTGGCTTTGGGAGAAGCCAAAAAAGTTTTAGCTGATATCAAGGCGGGAGCAAAATTTGAAGAAAAAGCTTTGGCTTTTGGTACTGATGGTACTTCACAAAAAGGTGGAGACTTAGGTTGGTTTCAAGAAAAAAGAATGGTTAAACCATTTAGTGATGCTGTATTTAATGCTAAATCGATTGGATTACTTCCAGAACCTATCGAAACTGACTTTGGTTATCACATCATAAAAATAACAGCAAATAAAACTAAGAAAAATTTCCAAATTGCTAAAATCGTTAGAGACATTGAACCAAGTGATGAAACTAAATCTAAAATTTATGATTTAGCTTCTAATTTTGCTGCAAACAGTCCAGACATAAATTCTTTTAGACAAAACTTACAAAAAAACCCTACCATACAAAAACAAGTTGCTTACGGAGTAAGTATGGAACAACCTAATATAAACAATCTTAGCAATGCCAGAGAAATTGTAAGATGGGCTTTTCAAGATGCTGAAGAAGGAGTAACTGCTCAAGATATTTTTGAATCTGATAATAATTACATTGTTCCAAGCTTAGTAAATCGTTCTGAAAAAGGAACTGCTACTTTTGAAGACGTAAAAGACATGATTTATACACAGGTTTTAAATGAGAAAAAAGCAAAAATGATTAAAGATTTAATCGGAACAGCTTCTTCATTAGAACAAGTTGTAGGTAAATTTAAAGAAAATGTTTCTATACAACCGTTAGAAAATTTTAATCTTTCTTCTCCTTATATCGTAAATATAGGTATGGAACCTAGTGCAATAGGAGCAGCTTATGGCTTGGCAAAAGGTAAAGTTTCTAAACCCATTGTAGGTGAAGCGGGAGTATTTGTATTTGAAAAAACTTCAGAGACTTCTATTCCAGATCCTAAAGTGTACAATGACCAAAGAACGCAAATTATGCAAATGGAAGCTCAAAGAAGTAGTTATAGTATGTTAGATGTATTAAAAAAATTAGCCAAAACATCTGACAATAGATTAAAATTCTTTTAACTTCTTAAACGCAACATAAATTCTTAAGACCCATTCATTTTTTGGGGTTATTTAAAATTTATGTTGCTTCTTTTTAATTATATTTATAAGACTTTATTGCAGTCAAAAATTGAACTATTTTTATTAGAATCAATTGATTAAAACTAAGTTTATTTTTCTTGGAGTTAATAAATAAAGTATCCGAATAATCTTTATAACTTGCTCTAATCATGACAAATCCGTTTGATTTTAACTTGCTTATGATTTGTTTGATTTCAATTTTTTGATTTTCTATAATAAAATCATGAAACTCTACAGTTATTTGACCAATTTTACTAATAAAAGCACTATTTAAAGAAAGTAAAACATCCGTTTCAGAACCTTCAATATCTAATTTTAACAAATCTATAAAGTTTATATTATTATGATAAGCAAAATCAGGCAATGAAATGGCAGGAACTTCTATAAATGATTGATTATTTTCAGCAATCACGTTATTTGTACTAGAAGCTTCATTGTTTTCGGAAATAAAAAATTTTACAAAACCCGTTTTTGAGGTTAAAGCAGCAAAAAGATTGTTTTCATTTTGAATTAATTTTGAGAGTTTTGCATTGGCTTCTATAGTTTAAATCTTACAACCAAAAATAGATTTTACCTCACTATAAAAATCTGCTTTATTAGCTCCAGCATCAATGATTATACTGTTTTTTTGAATTACTGGAGAGTAAATTATATGAGTATGTATTTTTTTTATTGATAATGCATCAAAAAATTTATTTATAATTATTCCTAACATTTAATTTAAAATATTTTATATTCATATCAAAGGTAATATCTAAATTAGAAATATCAAGTTCATATGTTGGTTTTGTGGTTAAGAAAAATATTATTATTAATGATTTTAAAAGATATTAGAAAAAAATTTCAATTAAGCAAATAAAACATTTATTTTTGCCAATGAATTTCGACAAGTCCAAACTTATAGATGAAGCCCTCACTTTTGATGACGTGCTTCTCATCCCTGCGTATTCGGAAGTATTACCCAAAGAAACCAATACCCAATCTCTACTTACCAAAAACATAAAGCTCAATATTCCCCTCGTTTCATCGGCTATGGATACTGTAACCGAATGGGAACTTGCTGTAGCAATGGCTCAAGAAGGCGGAATAGGCATTATTCATAAAAATATGTCAGCTGAAGAGCAAGCCAATCAGGTGCGAAAAGTAAAACGTTCTGAAAACGGACTCATACTAGATCCATTGGTATTGCGTGAAGACTCTAAGTTGGAAGATGCTTTGAGAATGATGAAAGACAATAAAATTGGGGGAATTCCTGTAATAGATGCAGATAGGAAGCTGGTGGGGATTATTACCAATCGTGATATTCGTTTTGAAAAAAATCCCTTGAAATCAATTCGCGATATTATGACCAAGGAAAATCTCATAACTGCCCAGCAAGGTGTAGATTTGATTCAGGCAGAGGAAATGCTTCAAAAACATAAAATAGAAAAACTTCCCATTTTAAATTCTAAAGGTCAGCTTGTAGGCTTGGTAACATATAAAGATATTCTTAAAAAGAAAGACCATCCCAATGCATGTAAAGATTCTTTCGGGAGACTGCGAGTAGGTGCCGCTGTGGGTGTAACACCCGATATTTTGCAAAGAATAGAAGCTTTAAAAAATGCAGGGACAGACTTAATTTGTATTGATACCGCTCATGGGCACTCAAAAGGAGTAATTGACACCCTAAAATTAGTTAAAAAAACTTACCCCACAGGTTTAGATATAGTAGTAGGCAATGTAGCTACGGGTGAAGGTGCAAAAGCACTTGCAGATGCAGGAGCTGATGCCGTAAAAGTAGGTGTAGGCCCAGGAAGTATTTGCACGACAAGAATCATAGCGGGTGTAGGCGTGCCACAATTAAGCGCAATATATGCTGCTGCTCAAGCACTTAAAGGAACGGGCGTACCTGTGATAGCTGATGGTGGTATTCGTTTTTCAGGTGATATAGTTAAAGCAATTGCTGCAGGTGGAAATAGTGTGATGGTAGGTTCTGTTTTGGCTGGATCTGAAGAAGCGCCAGGAGAAATGATTATCATGGAAGGCAGAAAATTCAAATCTTACAGGGGAATGGGTTCTTTGGAAGCGATGGAAGATGGCTCTAAAGACCGATATTTCCAAGATGCTGAAGATGACATCAAAAAATTAGTTCCTGAAGGAATTTTAGGACGTGTACCTTACAAAGGAAAAGTTTCAGAAATTATTTATCAAATGGTAGGTGGTTTAAAAGCAGGCATGGGTTATTGTGGAGCAAAAGATATTGATGCTTTGCAAAAAGCAAAGTTTGTAAAAATATCTGCTTCGGGTATCAAGGAAAGCCACCCTCATGATGTGCATATCACGAGCGAAGCACCCAATTATTCTAGGTAAAATACCATCGTATTTCTAAAATTATTCATTTTTTGATTAATTAAAACGTAAAAAATGATACCTAATAAAAAACACCATCAAAGCTTATCTTTCGCAGGTTTGCTCATTACCTTAGGAATTATCTATGGCGACATAGGTACTTCACCCCTTTATGTAATGGATGCCATTATGGGAAATGAGGTAATCAATGAAACCCTCATTTTGGGCGGACTTTCCTGTATTTTCTGGACATTAACCCTACAAACCAGTATAAAATATGTAGTACTGACGCTAAGGGCTGACAATAACGGTGAAGGAGGAATTTTTTCTTTGTATGCTTTAATCAGAAGAAGAAAACCTTATTTGGTTATTTTGGCTATGATAGGCGGTGCTGCACTTTTGGCTGATGGAATAATCACACCTCCATTATCCATTTCCTCTGCTATAGAAGGTATAAAAATTTATAATCCCGATATAGAAACTGTACCCATTGTAATCGGGATTTTAATCGTGCTTTTTTTAGCGCAAAGTTTGGGTACAAGTATTGTGGGCTGGGCATTTGGGCCTATTATGATGCTATGGTTTGGAATGCTAGCCATTTTAGGATTTAGCCAAGTTATATGTGATTTGAGTATTTTCAAAGCACTTAATCCTTATTATGCTTATCAATTGTTGGTTGATTATCCAGAAGGATTTTGGGTTTTGGGAGCTGTGTTTTTATGTACAACAGGAGCAGAAGCTCTTTATTCCGACTTAGGGCATTGTGGCAGAGATAACATAAGAATTAGCTGGATTTTTGTAAAAATATGCTTGTTGCTTAATTATTTTGGTCAAGGTGCTTATTTAATGAGCCACGTAGGCAGCAAAATAGAAGCTAAAACTTTTTTTGCTATCATGCCCGAATGGTTTTTGATTCCAGGTATTGCAATAGCCACTTTGGCTGCTATTATTGCCAGTCAAGCTTTGATTACGGGTTCATTTACCTTAATAAGTGAAGCCATTCGCCTTAATTTATGGCCTAGAGTAAAATTAGTTTATCCCAGCAACAACAAAGGGCAGTTGTTTGTGCCTAGTGTAAACTGGATACTTTTGGCTGGTTGCATATCTGTGGTCTTGTATTTCAAAGAATCTCATAATATGGAAGCCGCTTATGGGCTTTCGGTTACGATTACGATGTTGATGACCACTTT
>JAAFJZ010000007.1 GCA_013298205.1 Cytophagales bacterium | reverse complement strand
ACATTTTGGTATGAAATCATTTTCATACACAGGCAATCTTGCGGTAATTCACACGCTTTACAATCATTTTTACTAGAAATGGCTATTGCATTTTTGCCTACAGGTGCCCATCTGCCTGCGTGCATAGGCTTGAGGTTAGGGTAAATTCCTATGGCAGCTTTTCCTAAAGCGGCTGCTATATGTAGTGGTCCTGTACTACAAGCCACCAAAGCATCTGCACAAGCGATGAAGTCAATAAATTGTTTCAGATCAAATTTGCCCATTACATCTTGGGCTTGTATCTTTTGAAAAAAATCTGGCATAGTAGCGTGTAAAATCTCTTTTTCGGCTACAGTACCCGTGATGTATATTGTGTATTTTTCAGAATCTAATGCCTGTGATAATTGAATATAATTGCTTAAATCCCAGTCTCTCGCACTTCCTTTTGATTTGGGATGAAAAATGATAATTTTTTTTATTGAATTTCCCTCTTTTTGAGGAACAATGTGTTCTAGCCCATAAAAAGGAACTAAATCACTTTTTGATAAATTGATTTCTCCGAGTATTGGCTTCAAAAGTTTGAGGTTAAGTTCAGACTCATGAAGGTTTGATTTTTTTCTTGAAAAATTAACTAGTTTGTTGCAGTATAACCAATGAAAAAACCGATGTGAAGTGCCGATTCTATTTTTTATCCCAATTTGGTAAGCAACTTTTGCCAGCCTTATATTGGGAAAAATATGTATAATCGTGTTAATTTGATGTATTTTTAATAAATTAGGCTCTTTCAATATTTCATCTACATCTAAAAAACTATCAACAAATTCAGAACTTCTAATAAGTGATTCTGTGTATTTTTTTCCAATGAAAAAAATTTTACAATTAGGGAACTTTTTTTTTATTAAGCCAGCAATTGGCAGCGTAAGAACCACATCTCCCAAACTATCGGTGCGGCTTATGGCTATGGTTTGAGGCTGAATAGTCACGAAAAAAATTAAACTTTTTTATCTAAAATGAATAAATCAAAATCGTATTCATTTTTTTCACTTTTATCAAAACGAACTTTAGAAATTTGTTTCCATTCATGGTCTTTGATTACAGGAAAAAAAGCATCTCCATCAAGTTTTATACAGACCCTAGAAAGGTAGATGCGATCTGCAATAGCCAAAGCGTGTCTATAAATCATGGCTCCACCAATAATAAATATTTCTTCCGTTTTCTCCTTTTCTGCTATTTTAATGGCTTCTTCTAGGCTGGAAGCCATTTCTACACCTTCAAAGTCGTTCTCTTTTGAAATCACTATATTTAATCTGCCTGGCAAAATTCTTCCAATAGATTCAAATGTTTTGCGCCCCATTATGATTGGCTTACCTAGGGTAAGATTTTTGAATGACTTCAAATCATCGGCAAGTTTCCAAGGTAAAGAATTATGCTTGCCAATTACTCCATTTTCGGTGGCAGCTACAATAATAGAAATTCTGGGTTTCACTTTTTTAATTTACTAGCTTGTAAATATTGTATTCTAATTTCTTAATTTTATTATCTAACAGTTTTTATCAAAAAAGGGCTCAAAAAAAATGAAATATTTTAATGTAAAGGTCTTTTCTTAATCATTCCACCCTTAGTATCACGAATAGAATGCTGTACAATAAAGGCTTTGGAATCAATAATTTCTATTTCAGCTATTAATTTACTTACTTCCAATCTTGTAACTACACAAAAAAGGATGTTCCTGTCTTTTGGGTTCAGCCCTGATGTTCCAAATCCTGAGTCTGATTTATAAACAGTAACTCCTCTACCCAAATGATTAGTAATTTGATCTTTTATTGCAGCTGCCTGCTCTGAAATAATAGTTACGCCAATATATTCTTCTACGCCATTTATCAAGAAATCTGCCATTTTTGAGGCGGAAAAATAGGTAAGCAAAGAGTACATAGCTGTTTCTATGCTAACAAAAAATGCGGAAATTGCAAAAATAATTACATTAAAAATCGTAATCGCATCGCCTACAGTTAGTGTAGTTCTTCTGCTTAAATATATAGCCAAAACCTCACTTCCGTCTATTACCGCACCGCTTCTTATCGCAAATCCAATACCTGCACCCAACAATAAACCACCAAAAACGGCAATCAATAATTTGTCTTGCGTAACTACTGGTACTTCTATAATATGCACACAAACTGCAAGTAGGAGTATCGCTAAAGCGCTTTTTATAGCAAAATGCACTGAAATTTGTCTTGCACCAATGATGATAAAAGGCAAATTGACCAAAACAATAAAAATGGATAATTCTACATGGGTAATAATTTCCAAAAGCAAAGAAACTCCCATTGCCCCACCATCTAAAAATCCATTGGGCAATAAAAATCCTTTTAAGCCCACACTAGCACATAGAACGCCAAGCGATAATAATATAGCTTCGTTTATATGCCTTTTGAAGTCCATTTTTTCGTTTATTAGTCAGATTTATTGTGCTTGCAATTCAGCTTCTTTAGCCAAATCGTTTGCCAAATTCATACACAATGCATTCATTTGGTCATACATTTTTTGGTCGCCAGTAGAACGTAAGATAGAGTCAGCCATGCCTCCAATGGTATCTATAAAAAACTTTTTCATTTCTATAGTTGGCATTTCTTTGCCCCATAAATCTATTCTGAGTGTGCTTTTTTCTTTCGCATCCCAGATAGAAAGATTAATTGAACCTGCTTCTTCTTTTTTCCCCGTTGGGCTTTCATCAGCTTCCCAAAATATTTTATCTGGTACTTGGTCTTTATCTAGCTCAATGGTGAATTTAATTTCTGATTTTTTCATTCTAAATTAATTTGCTGTAAATTTATAAAGTTAAAAGTCTTTTCTCAGCTGCTTTGGCTTTGGCAAACCCAAAATTAGAGATTGTTGCTTTGAATTTTTCTACTAAAATATCATTTCCCAAGTTTCCTAAACTTCCTTCATGTGTATGATTCAATGTTTTATTGTAGAAAAAATTGCCTTTTTCTATTTCTTCTCCTACTTTTTTATAAGCTTCTCTAAAAGGAACTCCCTCCAAGACCAAATCATTTACTCTTTCTACACTAAATAGGTATTGGTATTTAGAGTCTTCAAGAATGTTCGATTTTACTTGTATATTTTCAAGCATGAAAGCGCAAATTTCTATGCAAGAACTGATTTCTTGAAAACTAGGAAAGAAATTTTCTTTCAAAATTTGCAAATCTCTATGGTAACCTGAAGGTAAATTAGTAGTAAGCAAAGAAATTTCGGTAGGCAAAGCTTTGATTTTATTGCATTTGGCTCTAATCAGCTCAAAAACATCAGGATTTTTTTTATGTGGCATAATACTAGAACCTGTGGTGAGCGAGTCGGGCAAGGAAATAAAAGAAAAATTTTGGTTGATGTATAGACAAGTATCCATCGCAAAGCGAGAAAGCGTATGTGCTATATTTGTAAGTGCGCAAGCGGTGATGTATTCAGATTTCCCCCTGCTCATTTGTGCATAAACCACGTTTCGGTTCATGTCGTCAAAGCCCAATTCGTGTGTGGTCATCGTGCGGTTGAGTGGCAAAGATGAGCCATAACCTGCACCACTGCCCAGCGGATTTTGATTGGCTACTTTATATGCCGATTGCAATACTACCAAATCGTCAATCAAAGATTCTGCATAAGCTCCAAACCACAAACCAAAAGAAGAAGGCATCGCAATTTGTAAATGCGTGTAGCCGGGCAGCATTTTGTCCTTGTGGGCTTCGCTAAGTTTGATAAAAGTGAGAAAGAGTTTTTCTACATCTGCCACCAAATCTTGAATTCGGTTTCTAATAAACAGCTTTAAATCTACCAAAACTTGGTCATTCCTAGACCTGCCACTGTGTATTTTTTTTCCTGCTTCACCAAGTTTTCGGGTCAGTAAAAGCTCGATTTGAGAATGTACATCTTCTACTCCGGCCTCAATTTCAAATTTTCCTTCTTTTATATTTTGGTAAATAGCGCAAAGTTCTTTCTGTAATTCTGGCAATTCATTATTGGGAATCAAGCCCACAGAAGCCAGCATTTTTATGTGTGCAATAGAACCTAATACATCAAATTCAGCTAATTCTAAATCGAAAATTTGGTCTTTGCCAATGGTAAATTTCTCAATTAAAGAATTAATTTCAGTTTCTTTTTGCCAAAGTTTCATAAAGAAAATTTCAAAAGCTTGTAGTGAATTTTATGTTTCAATTCGTAAATAGGTTTGCATTCTTGATTTCAAATGGATTAATATCACAAAATGCCTACAATATTTTTGCTAAATGATTAAGTTAAAAAAAATGATTTAGAAGCACGCATTAAATAAAATTAGTGCTTCTAAATCAATGGTTTTATAAATGAATCACTTCTCCATAAGCATCAGCAGCGGCTTCCATGATGGCTTCAGACATTGTGGGATGTGGATGTACTGTTTTAATTACCTCATGTCCTGTTGTTTCTAGCTTGCGTGCAGTTACTACTCCAGCTATCATTTCCGTTACGTTTGCACCAATCATATGCGCACCTAACCACTCACCATATTTGGCATCAAAAATCACTTTCACAAAGCCATCTTTCGCTCCAGAAGCACTTGCTTTGCCAGATGCGCTAAAAGGAAATTTGCCTACTTTGATTTCGTAACCAGCGTCCTTGGCTTGTTTTTCTGTCATGCCTACAGAAGCTATTTCTGGATTGCAATATGTACAACCAGGAATATTACCATAATTTAAGGGCTCAGGGTGATGACCTGCTATTTTTTCAACGCAAATTATTCCTTCAGCAGAAGCCACATGAGCCAACGATTGACCTTTTACTATATCGCCTATTGCATATACACCTTCAATATTGGTTTTGTAGAAATCATCAACCAAAACTTTACCTTTATCGGTTTTTACGCCTGTAGCTTCTAAGCCTAAATCTTCAATATTAGTAGCTACTCCTACAGCCGAAAGCACAATTTCTGCTTCTATTATTTTTTCTCCGTCTTGGGTTTTGACTTTTACTTTACAGCCTTTGCCCGAAGTATCTACCGACTCTACACTGGCATTGGTTAAAATATCAATTCCCATTTTTTTGTATGACTTTTCTAATTGTTTAGAAACATCTTCATCTTCCACGGGCACTATTCTTGGCATAAACTCTACAATCGTAACTTTTGTACCCATTGTAGCATAAAAATAGGCAAACTCAACTCCAATTGCACCAGAACCTACAACTACCAAAGATTCTGGTTTTTTGTCGAGGGTCATGGCTTTGCGGTATTCTATGATTTTTTTACCATCTATTGGCAAATTAGGCAATTGTCTTGCTCTACCACCCGTAGCCAAAATAATGTGCTTCGCATTGTACACAACTTTGGTATTATCGGTAGCAGTTACTTCTACCTTTTTGCCACTTTGCAAACGTCCATAACCATTGATGATGTCTATTTTATTTTTTTTGAATAAAAACTGGATACCTTTACTCATTCCGCCTGCTACATCACGGCTTCTTTTTACTACCGCTTCAAAATTGGCAGAAGCTTCTTTTACTTCTATCCCATAATCTTTGGCATGGTTTATATATTCAAAAACTTGTGCACTTTTTAACAAGGCTTTGGTTGGGATACAACCCCAGTTTAGACAAATTCCCCCTAATTCTGCTTTTTCTACTACAGCAGTTTTTAGCCCTAATTGCGATGCCCTAATTGCTGCCACATATCCACCTGGCCCACTTCCTACTACGATTAAGTCGTATTGTGTCGTCATTTTATTTTGTTCTGTTAAATAATCAGTATATAAAAGGCAAATGTAGATAAAAAACCTTCAGCCTTCAAATACATAGTATGTAAAATTGATTTTTTTGGGTAAACAAAAAAAATGAAGTTTAAATTTAAATAATTATAAATGAATATCAATCATTCATTTCTTTAAATCATTTTAATTATTGATTTATTGCTGTTGAATTATTATCAATATTATGATAAAATCCAAAACTCATTCTAGATTTATTGATTTTAAAAGTTTGATCTATTGATTTGTTACCTGATTCGCTTATTGTTTTCAAGTTAATTTTTTGGTTTCCTTCTGGTAAAGATACTCTGGCGTAATAAATATCATGAGGTAAAGTTTGCCAATTTCTTGTATCAGCTTGTTCAGTAATAGCGTTTATAATGCTTAAACCTGCACCAGCATACCCATTTTGAGTTCGCAATGCAGCTTCGGCCACTTTTTTTAACACTAGCCTTGATAATCCTTGTCCTATTTCAAGCAACATTCTATCTTTTAAAGATCTAAAAGCTACATTATTTACATTTTGACAAATTTGAAGTGGATATTCATTTTGAAAATACCCCAAATTGGCTTTTTGAATCACATTCATTCTTTCCATGTATTTTGGAAATGCTACTCTTATAAAACTTAAACTGGCTATTGATTTCGAATTTTCTGTTGGAAAAGGTATGCTAAAAGAAAGTCCCAATTCCTGGTTATTAAAAATAAAAATGCCATTTCCTCCAGGTGTAATAATAAAATCAATAGCAATTTGGTCTTTTACAGGCCCTAGCCCATTTTGCCAAAAATATATCAACTCGCCTTTATCTTTTTGAATATTGTGTTTGTATTTGATTCCAAATTCTTTTTCAAAATACTCTTTTTCACTTGTAAAACCTACTAAATGAGCTGTTCTCAGTATATCTTGTTTGAGCTGTAATGGAGCGGCTACTCCTAAAATGGGTTCTTCGAATTCTTTATATGCAAAATATGCATTTCTATAAGAAATAAAAGCATTATTCAAATCAAAATTAGCTTCGTAAATTAACCCCATAAGAAGGTGAATAAAAGCATCTTTTGTGTATTTTTTGCTAGATACAGATTTGTCAGCCAATTGGTTAAGCTTAATGTCCATTCTTTTACACTCTACCAAAGCTTCTTCATTTTTTTCTACCATTAAGTAATTTAATGCTTTATAATAATGAATGTAAAGCATTTCAAAATTTTCACCTTGATACTCAGAAAAAGAAGCATTTAAAAAATAAGGTGCTGTATAATCAAATACATTTTTTTGATAATCTTGCCCAAAAACATACGCTTTTTCAAAACTTTCATTGCTCGCATATTCATTTTTGAGCATAAAATCTACAGTACCTTTATTTAAGTAGAACAATAATTTGCTATTTCTTTTTTCAGCTCTTTTGTCGCTTAAAAGTATGTTTCGTGCTATATCAAGTTCTCCTTTATTAAAAGCGATATTGAATTTGAGGTTTTGTTGATAAAAAGACATACAAGCATACATACTTGCAGAAACAATCAAAACTGACAAGCTAACCAAAAAACGTTTGTACAAATGTTTGATATTTTAGATTTTTAATAACTAAATTTTATTTAAAAAAATTTTAACAAATAAATGAAATTATTTTAAATAAACGTAAAGAAGTAAACTTTAGTATTTTACGTGAACACAATGTTTTAATCATTTATTCTACATTTCAACTTCTCTTTAGATTTGTAAAATATTTTTTAATTAAAATTAAATTTTTTAAAGATGAATTTGAAATATAATTTTACTAATCCAAGCTTAAATATTTTTAAAAAGATTTTTGAAATTCTGATATTCTTCTGGGTTTGATTTCCCTGTTTTGCTTCCTAATTCTTTCCAAGTGTTATAAATAGCTTTTATTCTATCGTCAGAATTGGGATGAGTGCTTAAAAAAGCTGGCACTGAAGCGTCTTTACCTTTTTTAATCATTTTCTCAAAAAAATAAGCCACTCCTCTTGGGTCATATTTAGTTTCTGAAAGGTATTGAACAGCCCATTTATCTGCTTCGCTTTCATCTAAACGACTAAAACCTAAACCAATCAGATTATTTAATATTGAAGTCATTCCTCCAAAATCGTTTCCTAAAAAATAAGATATTAACAAACTCACACCTACTGATTTTGCCATTTGAATTGTTGTGTGCCTGCGTTCTGCATGAGCGATTTCATGAGCCAAAACTCCAGCCAATTGATGGTCAGAATCTAGAAATTTTATTATTCCAGTATAAACATAAATGTAACCTCCTGCTACACAAAATGCATTTAAAATACTGTCATCTTTGATGATTTTAATTTGATAAACAAAATCATTTTTATAATTAATTGATGAAGAATTAAGAATTTGTTTTACCAAATTTTCTAAATAAAGATATGCTTTTTCGTTCTTTTCTTTTTCTAAAATATTATATTGTAGCGTGTTGGCTTCTATTTGGGCAGAATAAGTAGCCCCAAGGTTTTTATCTATTTCTATAGGTAAATAGCTAACTGCTGATCCACAAGCAGAAAAAAGAAAAAGTGTTATTGATAAAAGTATCGATTGATAAAACTTTAACATCATACAAACTAACCTACAAAATCGCCAGACATTTTGCGGCAATTATTTATTTTTTTCTGAGCAGAACCTCTCCAAAATGGACCATTTTTAAAAGTAAGTTTCATACTAGACCATATATTTGTCCAGAATCCTGAGCCATATTTTTCTCTTTCCATGCTGGTCATTACTGTAAACTCAAAACCCATTTTTCGGGTTACTTCCAGCGCACAACCGTTTCCATAAAGTACTTTTCGTGAAGATTCAGTGGAAATAAAAATAGGAATATACTTTTTCTTTACTAACGATTTATGGTCTGGACTTAAATCGGTTGAAGATGTTTTTTCATGATAGGTATGGGTGCTTTTTCTGTTTTGACCACAAATGGGATTTGTGAACTTTAAAATAAAAAAATAAAAAAAAGCGAAGAAAAGGTATTTGAGTTTCAAAATGAGAAAGTAAGTTTTTTAACAGTTTTAAAAAAAAGGTTTCAAAACTACTAAAGTTAAATTTATCATTTATTTAGGCAACAAAAGTGCATTTACACTGTTACGAATAGATTTACATACGCCATCTATAGGCAAATCGTTTTCATCTTGTCCGAAAGGATCTTCTATTTCTTCACCTATTGCTTCCAAACCTACTAATGCATAGAAAATTAACATGATAACAATTACAGACCAATAACCTAAGTCATGGATAAATCCAAATGGCAAAATTAAAGTAAAAAAGAAAATAAATTTTTTAAGGTGTATAGAATAAGAAAATGGAACTGGAGAGGTTCGTATTCTTTCGCAGCTTCCTACTACTTCTGTGGCAATGTCAATGTATTTAAACATATCAAGAGCTTGTACATCCGTAATTACACCTTCTTTGTATAGCTTATTTAATCTTTTGCATAGCAAGGAAGTAATTTCATTCGGTATATGATAAACTCGTTTTAGCTTATCTAAATCACCTTCTTCTACCGATTGCAATTCTTCTATTTTAACGCCTCCACGTAAGTTTTCTTTCATTGCAAATGCATGATTAGAAATCATTTTAGCAAAAAAAGTTCTATTTAAAATATCATCTATTGGCAAAATAGAATGAAGTTTGATAGCAAAATTTCTGCCATTGTTACTTAAAGTGCTCAATAATATTCTTCCAGACCACCACCTATCATAAGCCGTGTTTGTACGAAATACCAATAATAAACCCAATACAATTCCTAGAAGTGAATATATAGTAGGAGGAGGTTTAAAATCTATATGGAAGATTTCATTTTCAGCGTAATCGCACAAAAAGGTATAAATCCCTACAAAAATTACGCTCATAGAGAGTCTTTTGAGTGTTCGGGTTTTCCAAAAATCAAAAATAACAGCAAACCAAATAGGTGTTTTGCTATTTTCTTTTCCGTATAATGAGTATTGTGAGTCGTCTTTTGCCATTAGAATAATACAGGTGCTGTAGTTTCTATAATTTTATCGTGTTTTTTACTTATTGATTTTTCTTTTTTAATCAATTTTTTATCAAATTCTTCTATTTCTCTCAGATTTACGTTTCCGTGTTCTGATTCATTTAAAAGTTCTTTATGATTTTCAATTAAAATTTTATATTCCTCTATTAATTCTTTGTGTTGAACTATTAATGGACCGACTGCAAACAAAGATTTGGTTTGTACTATATCAACATTAGGAGCTTTTAAAGAATCTATGGATAAAGAGTCTTGTTTTGTTTCATCAGAATAAACTGCAATTGGAGCTGTTTTCAAAACTTTAGAATTTATTATGTTTTCGAGTTTATTCAAACGCTTTTCAATCATAATCATATAATGTGATTCCAAACTATCATGCTTAGCAATAATAACTTGAAGCTGTTTTTCCATTAATGCGTGTTCATCAACTAGTTTTTCATGTAGTACTTTATTTTTCATTCTACAAGACTGAAAAATAAGTGCAGAAAAGCTAAAAATGATTAAAAAAAAGGTGTTTGCAGATTTAATTTTAGGCATTATTTTCTTAAGGTTTGCAATTATTGGAAAAAATGCTAAATAAAACAAATTTAGGGCTAATTCTTTTTTACATATTACTTTATTGCAATTTTCAATATGAATTAAAAAATTATATTTCTATAAATTGCATTTTTATTTGTTAACTATTAAAAACAATAATTTGATTGGTCAAGAGCTTATTTTGAATTTTTTGGAGGATAAAGCCTTTTTTGTAGATTATATATTTATTGATCTTCAAAACCTTGGTTTACCAAACTATGTCAAAAGTTTTAAATCTCCTGCGTTTTGGCTTGTGAAAGTTGTAAATTATTTACCCAATGACAAAAAACTAATTGTGTCAGTTAAAAATTATGGTTCTGGCAATAAGGTTTTCCCTCAACACCAAATTTTGCTTGCCTCCAAACTTAAGGAAATTGAAACAATTTTCTTTAAAAACATTGATACAGAAGGTTTATTATTTACTTTAAAAGGAAGTATTGAACCACAAATTTTTAAACCTAAAATGAAAGAGATTGATGTTTTGCAAAAGGGACAAATTTTTGAACCTGATTTTAGCAAAATAGAACCTATTGTAACTTATATTCATGATACTTTTTCTGTACCCATAAAAAACATCCGATTTCAGTTTGGTTGTGTTTCATTTGAAAAATACATTCCTCAACTCAATAAAAGCCTCGAAATACAAATAATTAATTATGAAATTAGAGAAGAATTTGATGCTCTAAAAAATTACTTCGCTAATGTTTTGAAAACAAAAAAAATTGAAGTCAATCTAAAAATTAAACTACAAGATTATAGCGAAGTGAGCGAAACATTGGCAGAATCTACAGAAATTGGTCGAATTAACAAAGATTTGATAGATAGTGTGAAATTTGAGTTTGTGAAAAGTTTGACGAAAAAGAAAATTGATATTGAAATAGACAAATCTCTTTTTACAATGGATGAATATTTTGATACTTTAACAGATGAGAAAGTAAAATCAAGTACTTTTTATAAAAATGAAAAAGATTTTCTTGAAGATTTGCTTTTAATTACAAATGCGAAACATTACAAGCAATTTCGTTTCCTTTCCAGTAAACATGCATATAATACAATGAAAATCAGGTATATAATCAAACCCAATTTTTCATGTATTTTTTTGATTGAAGGCGAGAAAAATTACCATGTCGTTTGGGAAACTCTTAACACTAAGGAAGCAACATATATATGGCATTATGTAAAAGATATAGGAGTAGTTAAGTTAGGCTTAAAAAAAATTGAAGATATCATTGGCACTATAAAAGTAGAGAATAAAACAGCTTACATTAACTCTTCTGATGAAAATTTTCAACGAATTAAACATGAATATTCTAATCTTGTAGAAGGCTTTGTGAAATGGAAAGGAGAACTAGAATCTTGTTTAAATTAGGCTAAATTTTTAAAATTTGATTTTTTAAATAAACCTTTTAATTTTAATTCAGGAATTAAAATTCTTCTCCAGCTAACATTAGATTCTTTTTTAAAGCAAATTGCAAAGCTCATTGTCATAAAAATATAGGAAATACTTCCTGCCAAAGCAGCTCCTTTCAAGCCCCAAATGGGTAAAAAAACAAAATCAGCAACCACTAGTACTATTAAACCCAATATTGAAATCCAAACACTGTAATTAAATTTGCCAATTCCAGAGAAGTAATGTGCAAAAATATTGGATAAAGAAAAAATTACGATTCCGGGTAATATACAAGAAGTAATTTTGTGTAAACCTTGAAAATCTTTACCAAAAATAAATACAAACAAACTATCTGGAAATAAACCAATTAGCAAAGAACCCAATAAAACAGGAAAAAATGTAAGTCTTAATGATTTGATAGTAATTAGTTTATGGAATTTTGAATTGGAATGGGCAGAGATTTTTGCATATTGTACTATACTAACGCTATTATTTACTATCCACAATATTTCTCCAAGTGCAATAGCATTTGAAAACCTTCCTACTTCGGCATCACCTAAATAAAATGCAATAATATATAAGTTAAAACGTACAGTTAACAATGAAAAAAAATTTGCAATCTGAGTCGTTACACCTCCTTTTAAAAGAGTTTTAAGCACTGTTAATTTATCAATATATTTTGCAGATTCAAATTGCAAAACCTTTACAAAAGAAAAAATCCAAACAAAAAGCAATGAAATATTAAGTGAAACACAATAAAAATCCATTTTTTTGATTCCTAAAACATAAATAATAAATAAAAAGATACAAAAATGAAATATATAAATCGATGTTTTGAGCCAGTTGTGCAGTTCAAATTTTTGATTGGCAAGCAAAATACTTAGGTTAATAGAGAGTAAATTATAAACAAATCCCGTCATGCAAATCCAAAAAGCATATTCTACTTTAAAGTAAAATAAAATAGGATAAATAATGATGGTTAATAAAAATGACCAAGAATAACTGAGTATTAAAATAGGGCGAATGGGAATTCTATTTCCATAATAAATCAATGCACTTCCTCCTACCATTTGGCAAAGATTGATGAAAAAGGTAAAAGAAGCAGTAAATAAACTAATTTGACCCTTGCCTTCTGCTCCTAACTCTTGTGAGGTAATAACAACTAATAAAAAACCTAGAATAGCCGAAATACCTTGGAATAAAAAAGTATGAATTATTTTGCTGAGCAAGATCTAGGATTTAATTTCAGCTATTTAAAAAAATTATAAGCTAGGTTCTAAAATTTGTGGTAATTCTATTTTAACAGTTGTAAAAATTCCTTCTAATGATTCTATATTAATGTTTCCAGATAATTTTTCAATGGCTTTTTGAGCTATATACAAACCCATCCCACTGCCTTTACTTATCTCAGAACCTCTATAAAACATGTTAAATACATTTTTAAGTATTGCTTGGTTTATACCTATTCCATTATCAGTTATTGTTATTTTACAATTATCATTATCTATTTCAAAATCTGCTTTTATGTTTAAGTATTTATGGTTTGAATTAACAAATGAAAAGCAATTTTCAATAATACTTACAAAAACTGCTTTTAAAATTTCTATGTCTGAAAGGATTGAAATGTAATCAATATTGCATTTTAAATTTGCTTGAAAATCGCCATTTTTACTTGAAAAAACAGAGAATATATCTTTGAAAATCGAAACTGGATTAACTTCAATCAATTTTGGATTGGATTTATAAATTGCATTAACAGTTTGAAGATTAGATAAAACCTTTTCCATATCTTGGGTTTTATTGATAAACTTATCAAAATAAATAGCAATTTTTTCATCTTGAGACTCCCTTTTTCCTAAAATTGCCAACCCTTCAAGGCTAGAAAGAGGACCTTTTAAATCGTGTGATGCTTTATAAATAAACGTATCTAACTCTTGCATTGCACTTAAAAGTCGTTCGTTCGTTTTTTGTAATGAAAGCGTTCTTTGTTCGACCATAACTTCAAGCTGAGAATTAATATTTTTAAGCTCGTCATTGGCTTTATGCAATTCTATGGTTTTTTGCATAACCATTTCAGTCAATTCTTCCTCTTTATCTGAAAGACTTTGAATTGTTTTTTTATTCTGTTGATTAAGCCTTTCAGTCAAAAGACCAATAATACTTCGGCTAAACTCAGATTTTTGACCTAATTGCCTATAAAAATCATCTTGTCGATAACAAAGTAAAACTGTTTTTGAAATCGTTTCTATTGTCGCTGTTCTGGGAGCAGAAGTAAGTAAAGCAAGCTCTCCAAAGATTTTGTAAGGACCTAGTTTTGTTAATGCGATTGAGTCTTTTAGTACATTTACTTCACCTTCAGTAATTATGTACATGTCTTTACCAATCTCACCTTGAATTATGATTTGAGAATTAACCTCAAATGTTTCAACAGTCAAACTTTCTACTACATCTTCTAATACATCTTTGGGAAGACGATTAAAAAAATCTGAATTTTGTAATATTTCTAGCTTTTCAATTGAGTTCATCTAAAATTGTTAAGTATTTTGAAGACTAATTTTCAATTCAGTTATTAATATATCTTTTTCTCGTATGATTTTTTTGTAATAAGTTTCTTTACTTTTCATTTCATTAGCCATATACTTATTTTGATTTTTCATACGATTGATTAAAATCAAGTTGATTGTACGACTTAACTCATAATTATCTTCCAGAACTAAATCAAAAGCATCCTTTTCAAGTTGAAGTACAACAATGTCTGTCGCAGCAACTACAGTTGCTGAGCGAGGTTCTGAACTTAATAGAGATAATTCACCTATAATATTTACTGGCTCTAAATCCGCTAACTTTAGTTCACCATCAAAAACTTGAACCCACCCCTCACTCAAAACTAGCATACAATGACCTTCTTCACCTTGTTTCATTAAAATGTCTCCAGGCTTAAAGTTTTGAACAATACTTACTTTTGCTAGTTCTTCTAAAATCATTTTAGGAAGCTCACTAAAAATTGTTGTTTTTCTAAAAATATTAATTTTTTCCTCTATTGTCATCGTTTAATTTGATATTACAAATAATAGATTACAAATATAATAAAAAAAATTAAAACAAAAATCTAATTCAGAAAATGAAAACTTTAGCTAAAAATTTATGATAGCCACACTATTTCTGTTACATCTTGAAAAAATTGTAAACAAAAAAGGCTAAAAATAATAATCAAAATAATTCATAAAAAAGGTTAAAATAGATGTTCTTGACTCAAAAATTTATTAAAAGACTCAAGTAATACACAATTTAAGTTTGTAAATTATCGCTATTTTTCAGCCAAAAAAAGAAAGACAGTAGGGGTTTTATTAAAAATAACTTCTGTCTTTTTCCATTCTTTTACTTTTTTAGTTTGAATATATTCTTCATTCCCTGTTATATCAATTGCTACGCAAACAGAGGTGTTTTCTGCACAAACTTCAAGTAGCGTATCAAAAATTTGCTTATTTCGGTAAGGAGTTTCGATAAAAATTTGAGTCGTTTTGTTTTTAGTTGATTCCTGTTCTAGTTTTTTAATCTTTACTTTTAATTCTTCTTTTTGAATGGGGAGATAACCTTGAAAAGCAAAATTTTGTCCATTTAAACCAGATGCCATCAATGATAAAAAGATAGAAGACGGCCCTAGCAAAGGAATTACGTTTAAACCTAGTTTGTGTGCCACTTTAGCCACGTTTGCACCCGGATCAGCTATACCAGGGCAACCTGATTCAGACATTACACCTATTTTAGTATGCAAAATTTGGTGTTTTTCTATAAAACTTATAATTTCTTTTTCTGGGGTTTGGGCATCAATTACTTGCAAAATAAGCGATTCTATCGTAATACCAATTTTTAAGCTACTTAGAAACCTTCTTGTAGTTCTTTCATTTTCCACAAACCAAACTTGAATCATTTGTATAGCCAATAGATAATCTTCTGAAAAAAAACTTGCTCCCACGCTTTCTGTGATAGAAGTAGGAACCATATAAATTTGGCAAGGCGATTTGTTTTCCAAGTGTGAATGATTTACAAAAAACTTTACTTCTTAAAATTACTATTTAATCGCAAATTCGGCTTGGATAGAAAACTGAATTTTAATGGTCTTGAAGTCCACTTGCTCAGAAGGCTGTCCACCACCAGAATTGTCATACATACTTTGTCCAAGCATACGGGTATTGGCATAATAGGGCTGTGGAATTGCATTTTCATCTTCGGTTATTCGCAAAGCTTCACCCAATTGCTCACCGATAGCTTCCAGCAAGTAGTTTGCTTTTTCTTTGGCGTTTTTGAGGGCTTGAATTTTTAATTGCTTTTTAAACTCTGGCATTTTAGAATGTGAATAATTGGTAATGTTCGTATTGCTAATGCCTTTGGCTTCTATTTTTTCTAAAATACTATTGAGTTTATTTTGGTCTGAAACCTTGATTTCATAGGTTTTGGCTACCAAAAACTCCTCAGATTTATTTCGCTTTTCGTACCCATTATAGCTCGACACATTGTCTAGCATCAAATTTTTCCTATCTATTCCTGCTTGCAATACTGCATCTACCAATTGTTTTTCAAGTTTATCAATCGGGTATTTATTGCTTCCGGTCATAAACTCACGAATGGTAATGCTAAAATAAATTTCATCTGGGATGATTTTCATTTCTGCTGTTCCAGATACAGCAATAGATTTAGGCGCTTTTGGCATTTGAGGGATATTTTGTGAAAATAGTGTGTGTGAACCCAAGAATATAGAAAAGAGTATTTTTTTCATTTTGCAAAATTTAGGTTTTTTATACAAAAACGTAACAATTTAGAAAAAATGATGAAATGCTTAATTTTTATGTGAAAATAGTTGTAAAATATACTCGAAAAGTTGAATTCTTTCAGGATACATTTCTTCATCAAAACTATCAAAATGCCAATTGATTACCAAAATACCGTTATATTTTTGGGTATAAGATACAATTTTGTTTATTTCTTGTTTTGCTTCTTCCAAGCTTAAATTCATGTATTGAGACAAAAACAGACTTACATCCATGATTGCTAATGGCATCTCTATTACTGTACTGGCTTTGTTTTTTTCAAAATCAAATAAATAAAAAGGCAAAGCAATTCCTCTTCTAAAACCTATTTTATCATTAAAACCAATAGAGTAATCGCATTTTACTTGGGCTTCTTCCATTATAGATACAAAGGCTTTAGAATTAAAATACAAAAAGTGAAATCTTTGGTCTAGGTTATCAAAAAAAGACATTTCTTTTTTAAGCCAATTAGCGACTTTACTAGTACCCAAGCTTCCGTGCAGTGAAGTTGCAATCTTTAAGTTCTTCAACTTATTAAACATATATCGAATAGCCAAATCGCTCAACCGATAATCAGCATTATGAAAACGAGCCATTTTTTTGTCTGTAGCCAAAAAAAAGAAATGTGTTTGGAAAGAAAATCTTTGTGAGTAGGAGATGATTTTGTCAAAAATTGTTTGGGGGTATCGTTTAAAAATTAAGGAAATGGCAAGTTTATAAAATGAAAAAATTTGAAGAGATTTTAAATATTTTTTCAAACGGTATTTTGCGGGGGCATATATAAAATCTATATCATGGCTTACAATCAGTTTGCCATTTTGATTTTTAGGTAAAACCTTGGTTTTTGTGATTTTTTCTATACCCGAAGCTATGATTTCAAAATATACATTCACATAAGGCAAGTACGCATGGGAAATTTCTTGAAAAACACTATCAGAGAATAAAAATCTACCCAAAATGTCTTTACTAGCTTTAATTTCCTGCCAGCCCGAAAGCAAGTAAAATGCAGATGAAATTATATCTTGATGAAAAATAATTTTGGATTCCTTTTCCTCAAACCAATGAAAGTTTTGATTGGGAAAAAATACAATAATTGGGTCGTCCTTATAGATTTTGGATTCATAAAGAGGAAATTTCCCTAAATTCTGGGATTCAAAAAAATCGTTTGATAAATCTGGAATATAAATAAGACTTTCATTTGCTATTCTATAAGAAAAAAGCGATTTTAAGCTTTTATCTAGGTCATAACTCAAAGCAAAATTTTGCCATACAAAATCAAATCTTGCTTCTGGAGGTATATTTTGGTTGGAGGTTTTGATAAAATAGTAATGAGAATTTCTAAAATAATATGCTTTTCATAAGCCTTGAATTACGCTTTTCTTAACAAACAAATTCGTACAACTACCAAGTGTCTTCCCCTTTCAGCCAAGCAATATAAATGTAATTTCTTGTGTAGTTTTTTATTGCCTTGGCTAAAGATCTTCTTCTCTTGTGAAAGAAATATTTATGTTATTTGCTTTTGCGTATTGAACGGCTTCTTTATAGTTTTCTGGTAATGAGTCAATTGGAACGATTAACCCGTTTACCATTACAAGATTAGCAAATGGGTTGCTATTACTCATTCGTTTTGTGGAAAACTCTTTATCCCACCTAACGAGTTTGAGTAAATCTCGAATTTCTTTTGATTTGTTCCCTGTCGTAGATTTGGCTGTTCCAAAAAAAATATTGATTTCGTCAATAGAAACATACAATTCTGATGATTTGTCAAATAAAAAATTGATTGTACCCAGGGCATGAATGATTGCTGCCGCCCAAACTTGCGGTTGCCCAGTTATGAAGGGTACAGTTTTTTTTCTCCCAAGTTTTTGAAGTAGCCGTTCAGAAATTTCGAAATATTCTTGGTTCAACTTCTTTTGGCAGAAGTCATTTAAAAGCGCAAGAATTTTCTTTTGTTGTTCTTGTATTTTTAGTTTGTCCATTTTTTATAATCATTTGAAGTTTAAACTGTTGTTCATTGTACCACTTTCCTTCGAGTACACTACGCTTATCTTTTAGTAAAACAAAAATATTTATATGTAATTGCGCTACAATTTTCTTTTTGCTAGTCGTTTTTTGCTTCTTCTTGTGGAAGCTTCGAAACATCCATGTAAAATACTTCCCAAGTATGCCCGTCAAAATCTTCTATGGTTCGTTGTTGCATAAATAACTTGAATTGCAGTACAGTAAAAATTTATTCTTGTAGAGTTAATCCGTAATTTGCATTCTGCAAGATAGAACAAATGAAAAAACTATCTTAAAAGCACCCTTACCTGAGTAGAAGCAGAACCCGGTTCTAAAAATACACCTATGCTTGCACCTGGATTAGGGCTTCCTGTAGCTACTGCCTGACCTGAGGTGCTACTGCCCACAGCATGCTGACCTGCAGATACCGCAACTCCTACTTTTACACCCATTACTCCTGAAACAGCTACTCTGCATGTGCTATTTGCATTACAGACATTTTCGTACACTACACCTAAGATTCTATTATCTTGGGCTAATGAGCTAGGAGGAGTACTAATAAATTGATTAGCGATCCCATTTGAGTACACCACATCGCCTTTACTTGTAGCAGTACCAATAT
>JAAFJZ010000069.1 GCA_013298205.1 Cytophagales bacterium | reverse complement strand
GCTTGAATATTTAGATATAACGCTGTCTAATAGCTTGTTTGACGAAAATTGGTTTTATGCTATGAATAAGTAAGGCTATTTTTCCTGTTTCTTGGTTTGAAACGATGGAAGCGTATTTTTTTCAATCATTTTTTCGTCTATGCACATATGTTTACCTATGTTTTGGGGTACACATATATGTATGATTTGTTCTTTTTTAACTTCTCCCGTTTGAACATCAGCTTCATAAACAGTGTTTTTCATAAATCAACCTCAAAAAAAGAATTAGCCCATTATAACAGATATTTGACAAAATAGAAAAAACTTTTGTAATTGCGGTATAATTTATAAGCAAAAAATGAAATCTATTCCTCATTATCATTCAAATCCTAATTTTTCAGACAAATTTTCTAAAATGGGCTTAGGTTCTGGTCGGGTAGCTTTAGGAACTGCAGGAATTGGAGGTGCTTGGGGGCCAGTAAATGAAATTGAGTCTATTGATACTTTGCTTTGGGCTTTTGAAAGTGGAATTAGAATCATAGATACTGCTGCAGCTTATAATGAAGCTGAAAATTATTTGGGAAAAGCCATTAAAGAATGGAAAGGGGAGCAGCCCATCATCAGCACAAAAGTAGGTAAACTTAAAACTACAGATGCTACGGTTTCAAGCTTTGATTTTTCAAAAGAAAGAATGCAAAAATCAGTTTATGATAGTTTGAGTTTGCTGAATATCAATCAAATAGATATTTTATTTTTACATGAAGCGTATCAAGTCCCTGTTCAAAAACGTTCGGAAGTGATAGATGCTATGTTGAGTTTTAAAGACCAAAAACTTGCTAAATATATAGGCATAACTGGTCATTGGGATGATATTAGTTGGATAGTAGGGGCTAAATGCTTTGATGTAGTTCAGCAATTCAACAACTTGGATGCCGCTTGTTTGGATGGTTTACAAAAAGATGTGCCTGCTTTACTAGATGCCAATATCGCTATTTACCAAGGCAGTGCGCTACACATGGGTTTGCTGGGCAATAGATTGCAAAAGTTTATTGAAAATCCTGATTGGATGCCACAAAAACATATAAATTCTGCCATAAAAGTAAAAAAAGTTGCAGAGGCTTATGAGATTTCCCTTCCTACTTTGGCACAAAGATTTATGTATAGTATAGCCGAAATAGACAGAATGGTAATAGGTTCTAGAAATTTAGAACAGCTAAAAAGCACATTAAACGACATTAAACAAGGTAAGCTTGAAAAAGAAATTTTTGATAAAATTATAGATTGCATTGAGATATAAATTAGATTGCAATTCGATTATAAAACTAAATTAAATAAATCATTTTATATGCCTAAACTTACTAAATTATCTTCATGGGAATCGTTAAGCGAACACTACGAGGACATGTCTAAAATTCACATCAAAGATTTGTTTGAAAAAGATGGCAAAAGATTTGACAAATTTTCATTAAAATTGAATGATATTTTGTTTGATTACTCCAAAAACAACATCAACAAAGCCACTATATCATTGTTTAGCTCTTTGGCAGAGGATATTTCGCTAAAAGATAAAATAAACAATATGTACAAAGGCGAAAAAATTAATACAACAGAAAATCGTGCGGTTTTGCATACGGCTTTGCGCAATAGAAGCAATACCCCTGTGATGTTTGAAGGCAAAGATGTAATGCCAAGCATCAATAAAGTGTTGGCGCAAATGAAAGATTTTACGCACAATGTAAGAAGTGGTGTATGGAAAGGTTATACAGGAAAACCGATTAAAAGCATCGTAAATATTGGCATTGGAGGGTCTGATTTGGGTCCATTTATGGTTTGTGAAGCTTTGAAGCCCTATGCAAAACGGGATTTACAAATGCGCTTCGTTTCCAATGTAGATGCATCTGATATAAGTGAAAAATTAAGAGATTTAGATCCAGAAACTACCCTTTTTATCATTGCTTCTAAAACTTTTACCACTCAGGAAACGATGTCAAATGCCGAAACGGCAAAAAACTGGTTTTTGAAAGAAGCCAAAGAAGAAAGCCATGTGAGCAAACATTTCGTAGCACTTTCTACCAATGCCCAATCGGTTTCTGCTTTTGGAATTGATACGGCCAATATGTTTGAGTTTTGGGATTGGGTAGGGGGAAGGTACTCACTATGGTCGGCTATTGGGCTTTCAATTGCTTTATCTATTGGGTTTGAAAATTTTGAAGAGCTGCTCACAGGCGCACATGAGGCTGATTTGCATTTTAAAAATACGGAATACGAAAAAAATATTCCTGTAATCATGGCTATGCTAGGTGTTTGGTATAATAATTTTTTTAATGCCGATTCTCATGCCATACTTCCTTATGATCAATATATGTATCGTTTTGCTGCTTATTTCCAACAAGGGGATATGGAAAGCAACGGAAAAACTACAACTTTAGATGGTGAAAAAGTAAATTATTCCACAGGCCCAATTATTTGGGGAGAGCCTGGCACCAATGGTCAGCATGCTTTCTACCAACTTATTCACCAAGGTACCAAACTTATTCCTTGTGATTTTCTCGTGCCTGTACAATCTCAAAATCCTGTAGGGGAGCATCATAAAATGCTGCTTTCTAACTTTTTTGCACAAACTGAAGCCCTAATGAAAGGAAAAACTGAAGCTGAGGTTATAGCAGAGCTTGAAAAATCGGGAATGAACGAAACGGAGATTTCAGAACTGACCCCTCATAAAGTTTTTTCTGGAAATAAACCTACCAATTCGTTTATGTTTACCAAATTAACTCCACGTGTATTGGGTTGTTTATTAGCTCTTTATGAACATAAAATTTTTGTTCAAGGCGCAGTTTGGGATGTAAATCCTTATGACCAATGGGGCGTAGAGTTGGGAAAACAACTAGCAAAACAAATATTACCTGAGTTGGACGGAAGTGAAAAAATAAGTTCTCATGATAGCTCAACCAATGGCTTGATTAATTTTTATAAAGAGAAACGATAAAAACGTTTAATTTTTTTTCTTTGAAATCATAAGTATTAGTTCATGCTTATGATTTCAAAATTTAGAGCAACTAAATCGGAATATTCTTCTCCTATTTCTTTCATATCTTCATCATCCTCTAAATGATACCAAATTACATAAACATCAAAACCTTTTTGATGTAATTTTTCAATAATGAAGAAAATATCTAAAATCAATTTAGACGAAGCTGTATTGAGATAGTCAAATTTAAACTCAAAAACCGCTTTTCTTTTGGGTTCAAACATTGAAAACCATTTTTTTATTGGTTTAAAAAATTCATTCGCATCCTCAGGAAGTGATTTTCCAGTAAATAAATAAATATTAAGCTCTTCATTTAAAATAACTTTTGGGGTGTTGTCTGTTCCTATGAGCTCTAAATTATTCATTATTTAATTTTATTTATTTAAGACTTATATATTAATGATTTTTTTTATTTGATTTTTTTAGAAACGAATTCCAATAAGTAGTAAATCATCTAATTGCTTTTGAGAGCCTTTCCATTCCTCAAAATAATCTGAGAATTTTTTTTCTAGTTTACTAAAGTTTTTAGTATTTTCACAACTTAGAATTAAGTTCCTTAATCTTGCAGATCCTATTTTTTTAACCTCCTTTTCTCCAAATTGATCGGTAAAACCATCAGAACAAAAGTAAAATGAATCACCTTTTTGAATATCAATTAAATGATTTGTAAATAAAGTTTGATTACTAAATTTCCCTCCACCAATAGCAAATTTATTTCCTTTATATTCTAAAACTTCGCTTTTTCTTAATTGAAATAAAGGCCTATGTGCGCCTGCATATTCTATTTGATTTAACTTTTTATTTATTTTACAAAGAGCGATATCCATACCATCTCTCATTTGATTACCTTCAACATCTTGCCTTAACGTCCGTGTAACACTTTCATCTAACAAATCTAAAATCTTTCCAGGTTCAGTAACTTTTTGAGATTTGACTATATCGTTTAATAAAAAATATCCAATTAAAGAAAGCATAGCTCCAGGAACACCATGTCCAGTACAATCAACTGCTGCAACAAAAATATCATTTTCTGTTTCTAAAAACCAAGGGAAATCTCCACTTACTACATCTTTAGGTTTGTAATACATGAAATATTCAGGAAGCATAGCAAAAATCCTTTTTTGATCGGGAAGAATAGCTTCTTGAATGCGCTGAGCATAATTAATTGATTCGGTAATTTTTTTATTTTTATTTTGAACTTCAACCTCTATCTTTTTTCGATCTGTTATATCATTTGAAACCAATAGCACAGATTTTAACTCATTATATTCATTAAATTCAGGTATAGCATTTACATTCATTATAACTAGCCCATCTTTAGAAGGGAAAGGCATTTCTAATTGCGAATTTTTTCTACTTTCTACTGTTTCTTTCAAAATCTTATCCCAAGCCCAAACGACCCCTTCACTTAATTCGGAATTGTAAATAGATTTTTGATTAAAGCTTGAAGGGCGTAAGTGAGTAAGTTTTTCAATAACAGGGTTGATGTAATAAATTTTCCCTGTTGTGTTTAATCGAACAATTAAATCAGGTGAATTTTCAGAAAGAGATTGCATCTGGGAGCGCATACTTGCTTCTTTCTCAGCTGTTAACCGTTCAGTTATATCATGCATATTAATGACCACACCATTAATTGAAGGGTCGTTTAACATGTTTTTACCAAGTATTTCTAACCATATTACCTCTCCATTTTTTTGTATATAACGGTAAACAGTAGTTTCAAATGAATTAGGTAATGAAAGTAAAGAGCTAAACATTTTATTGTAGGCCTCTTTGTTTTCTACGACAATTCGATCTATTTCTTTTGAGCCAATTATTTCTTCTACATCATAGCCTAAAATATTTTTTACTGATGGGCTTACATAAGTAACCGTACCAGAATGATCTACGATACAAATTACTTCTGATGCATTCTCTAAAAGCACAGAAGTTCGCTTTTGAGAATTATTTACTTCTTCGATTTGGTCGATAAGTTGAATATTGGTTCTATAAAGTTCTTCTTGAGTTGCAAGCATTTCTTCAGCATTTTGTTGAAGAACCACAGTTTGTTCTGCAAGCTCTTCACCCATTTTTTGCGCCTCTTCTAAAAGAATTTCTGTTCTTTCATTTACTTGGAAGCTATAAATTGTTTGAGCAATTATTTTTGTAATATTGGATACTAACTCTATTTCGAAATCTGAATATTTATAAATAGAAGCAAATTCTAAAACGCCAAAAACTTTTTCATTGAAAATCAGTGGGATGATTAAAATCGAGGTTGGTTTTTGGTCGTTAATTAGCCCTGAAGATAATGAAAAATAATTTTTTGGTATTTCTGTTAAATGAATTGTTTCTTGCTCAATTACAGATTGCCCAACCAGTCCTTCACCAAGTTTGAAAACTTTATTTATTTTCTTCTTTTTATCAAATGCCAATAAGCTTGTAAGTTTTATTGTGGGGTTTTCTAATGTTTCTGAGTTTATTACATAAAAAGCACCTTGCAAAGAATTAATTTTTTTTGTAATAAACCGAAGTAATTCATCTCCAATTTGTTCTAAATTATTTTGAACTCTTAATATGTTTCCAATCTCAATTTTAAAAGCTATAATTTCATTTCTGTCCTTATCAATATTGGAATTAATGATAAGATTTTCTCTCATGGTCAATAAAGAATGTCCAAGTAAATCTTCGTCTGAAAGCGGGCTAAATTCAGAATCTAGTTCACCTTTTCCTATTTTGTAGGCAAAATCTGAAGTTGTTTTTATACCCATGTTAACTTTTCTTAAAGATTCCCTCATTGCATCAATTTCATCTCCCCATTTAGCTAGTTCTTGTATTTTAGCCAATTTCCCTTCCCCCAAATCATTTATATGTTTTGTAAGCGTAACAATCGGAACGAGAACACTATTTGAGATTAATATTACAATAATAGCTCCTATAGAAATAAAAATAATTAAAGAAAAAATAGTAAGATATTGAATGTCTTGAAAGCTATCTTTTAAATTTAAGTTAAATGAGTTTTTTATAATTTCTTCTTCTTTGATTTCATTCAACTTGAAATAAATTTTCAAAAATGAAACGATTAAAACTACTGAAAGAACAGTTAAGCCGATAAGTAATCTAAATTTTATACTTTTTATGAATTTCATTATAGTGTTAAAAAATGAGTTTTGCTTGAAATTTGGTCAATTGTTAATTTTAAAAAACTTAATTTTTCCTTTGAAATGCTTCCAAATCCAGCTAATTCTATTATTCCTATCACGTTTTGGTTTTTATCTATCATTGGAGCAATAACCAACATATCAGGATAACTTTCACCTAAACCTGAAACAATTTTTAAAATTCCTTTGGGGATTTCGTCAAGATAGATGAATTCATTGTTTTGAGCCGCTTGTCCAGTAATTCCATCACCAAATATTATATCTTGAACATTATTCTCATCACCACTGTAAGCATAAGTAGCAATCTTTTTTAAAGCTTTATTATCATTAGAGTCAAAAAAAGTTTTAAATATGATACCTTGACTAAAACTGAAATTTGAACACAGAAAATTTAAAGCTAAATTAAAATTCTCTTCAATAGTTATATTTTTATTACTAAAGTCGGGTATTTTATCAGTAATTTCTGAAAAGTAATCTTCTTGGGTTTTGATTTTAATTTCAGAAGCTTTTTCATTAACTTTACTTTCTTCAGTATCGTCTTCAAATATTGTTCTAACATTAAAAGAATAATAAAAAAAACAGACCATAATAGCCACGATTACAGAAGCTGATATTCGGTTTTCGGTATCAGAAAACGGCTTAAACATGCAAATAATAATAGTAATAAAACCTAAGATTATGAAAAAATACATAAATATTTTTTTTTTAACCATATTTTAGTTTTTTTAATTTGATTTTTTAATTAATTATTTTTATTTAAATTGTTTTTTAGGCTTTGTTCTAAAAATTCAATTTTTGAAGTTAATATCTGAATTTCTTGTTTGGAAGCAAATGTAGACTTTTTATATTCTAATTCGTTTTCTTTCGAGATTTCTAATAATTTGGTTATTTCTTTTTGATTTTGCCTCATTGATTCTTGAGTTGCACTTAACTCTTCTAAGTTTTGCCTTAATTCTTCTTCCTGCCCTCTCATTTCATTTTTTTGAACTTGTAAATCTTTTAAAAGTTTTTGAGTTCGGGTTTGAACTTTAACATTTGATATTGTAGAGGCTATATTTTCTGCAATTCTTTTTACAAATTTTATTTCATAAGGCTTTAATATTGAAAAAGATGCGAGTTCTATTGCCCCAAATGATTCATTATTGTAGGTTAAGGGTACCATAAGGATACAAGAAGGTGTTTTGTGACCTAAGCCAGAAGTAATTTCTACATATTGGTCTGGTATTTCGGTTAAAAAAATGGTTTCTTTATCAAAAAAACATTCTCCTAACATCCCTTCTGAAATTGATATTCTTTTGTTTATATTTTTCTTAATTTTATCGTACGCATAACTTGATTTTAGTTCTAAATATTTATCATCTTCATAGTCGTCATTCAAAATCAATAAACCTCCTTGGTTTATTTCTAGATACCTAACTAAAAATTTGATAATGTTTCTATGTAGTTCTGTTTCTTCTTGGTTATTGGCTCTTAAAATTTCACCTATTTGAGCTATGCCAGAAGTTATCCAGTTTATTTGAAAATCATTTTCTGCGTTTAATTTTAAATTTCTTCGCATTTCTAGTAATGAGTTTCCGAGTTCATCCAAATTGCTTAATATTTCAAAATCACTTTCATAATTTTTCTTACCAATCTCTATTGCAAAATTTGTTTTTGCTTTCATAGATTTAATCATAACTTGTGTAGCATCTACCATTTCTCCCAATTCATCATTGGTTTTTGAAATATTTATTTCTTTAAATTCACCTTTACTCAATGACAAAATTAGCTCTTTTAAATTTTCTATAGGTCGCAGTATTTCTCTGGAAGTATTTGAATATGAAATTATGGCAATGATAATAAATGTGATTAGAGCAACAACCAATATTGCAATAAATACCCAAAATCTATTTTCTTTTCCTTGACTAGCTTCTTTAAATAGACCGTCTTGAATTTTGAGTTCTGATTTCAATTGAATATTTAAATTTGAAAAGTTTTGTTTTATTTTATTGATTGAAATTGCATTCTGATTGTTAATTGAATCTTTATCCGTGTAGCTGGTATTATTTTGTGAATCATAGAATAAACTTTTAATATCAAGCATTTCTTTATCTATTTGTTTCAATGTTTCTAAAATGTTTTTATCATTTTCAGACAAAGTGTTATAAATTAAAATATTTTGAATATTTTTTTTTAAAATTCGGATATGTCGTTAAAAAAATTGTATTCAACTTTTCTTGTTCAATATTGGATGGCAAGTGTATCCAGTTGTAGATCAACTTTTCAGTTGATTCAATTGTATTAATAAGTTCATACAAATTTATTAAAGACGGAAAATATTTATTATTAATTTCCTCATCAGACTTCATATTTGCAAATGACTGATAAACAACAGTAATCGTGATTACGTTGGCGACAATTACCAAATAAAAATAGCCTTTGACTAGTTTTCCACCAATGCCTTCAAAATATTTTTTCATGTAGAATAGTTTGTATTTAGAGATGGGCAAAATTAAACTTTAAATTTTTTAAATTTAATTAATTTAATAAACATTTTTTTAAAGATGAAATTCTTATTAATTTCTATAAAAGTTTAATTTATAAAAATTATTATATTTCAACTACAAATAATATTAATTTAATTTATTGTTAATTGTAGTTGATTGACTTGTATTAATATCTTTTTAGCAAAAATTAATTAACATAATGTTAAACTCATAAAATTTATGTTGTTTATAATATATGTAATATATTGAAATTTAGTATGTTATATAAATTGCTAAAGTATTTTTTAATAAAGACTTAACTTTTTATTCATAAAAGTTTTGAGCTGATTGTAAATACTGCTTATTTTGCGCACGTTTTACAATCATAATAAATAAAAATGTCAAATATTAAATCCAAAGTCGTAAGCATAATTGTAGAAAAATTAGGCGTAGAAGAATCAGAAGTAAATGAAAGTGCAAGCTTCACTAATGATTTAGGAGCTGATTCATTAGATACGGTTGAACTTATCATGGAATTTGAAAAAGAATTCAATATTTCAATCCCAGATGATCAAGCTGAAACTATTACAACGGTAGGTCAAGCTATCACTTACCTAGAAGCAAACATTAAGTAATTTATTCTGCACCAAGATATGATATTGAAAAGAGTTGTGGTTACAGGTATGGGCGCATTAACACCCATTGGTAACACGATAGATGAGTATTGGGACAATCTCGTAAAAGGGACATCTGGTGCAGGACCTATTACCAAGTTTAATCCAGAAAAATTTAAAACTAGATTTGCTTGCGAGCTCAAAAATTTTCAAATCGAAAATTTTATGGAGCGCAAAGAAGCTAGGAAATTAGACCCTTTTGCTCAGTATGCACTTGTAGCATCTGACCAAGCCATTGCAGATTCTGGTTTGAATACAACTGTTGCAGATCCAGATCGTATTGGCGTGATTTTGGGTGCTGGAATTGGAGGGTTAAAAGTATTTGAAGAAGAAGTTGGTGCTTATGTTAGAGGAGATGGAACTCCACGTTTTAATCCCTTTTTTATCCCCAAAATGATCATAGATATTGCCTCAGGTCATGTTTCTATTAAACATGGCTTCAGAGGTCCAAATTTTTGTGTTGTTTCAGCATGTGCTACTGGTACAAACGCTTTGATTGATGCTTTTAATTATATAC
>JAAFJZ010000068.1 GCA_013298205.1 Cytophagales bacterium | reverse complement strand
TCTGCCCCTTCTGGAGCTGGAAAAACAACGATAGCAAGGTATTTGTTAGAAAAAAACGATGATATTGGTTTTTCAATCTCAGCCACCACTCGACCTAAAAGAGATAAAGAAAAAGAAGGCTTAGATTATTATTTTTTATCTAAAGATGATTTTACAATTAAAATCGAGCAAAATGAATTTGTAGAGTGGGAAGAGGTTTATGGAAACATTTTTTATGGAACCTTAAAGATTGAAGTAGAAAGACTTTGGAATGCAGGTAAAAACGTACTCTTTGATGTAGATGTAAAAGGAGGGCTTCGCTTAAAAGAACTTTTTAAAGATCGAGCTTTGGCTATTTTTGTCAAACCACCTACTATTGAAGCATTAGAACAAAGGCTTAGGCTAAGAAATACTGAAAGTGAAGAAAGCATCAAAAAAAGAATTGCAAAAGCTGAATTTGAATTTACTTTTGAAGATCGGTTTGACAAAATATTGTTAAATAACGATTTGGCTCTTACACTTTTAGAATCTCAAATTATAGTTCGAGAATTTATAGATTAATTTATTTAATAATCATTAAATGATTGTAGGATTTCATTCATATCAGCTAGACGTTAGGGGCACAGAAGTTGCTCTTTTTGATTATGCAAGATATAACGAAGAATTGCTTAAAAATGAATCTATAATTTTTGCTCCGCAAATCGGAAATCATGTAGAAACAGTAATTACCAAATTCAAGTCCAAATTTAAAGTAATTTTTTATGAAAGCGTGGCTGATTTATCTTTGAAAATAAAGGAAAACAGTGTAGAAGTATTTTATAGTATTAAGGCGGGTTTTAATGATGGAATTTTGCCCCAAAATGTAAGAAATTGCGTTCACGCCATATTTCAAAACGATGAAATTCATGGTGATAGATATGCTTATGTATCTGAATGGCTTGCGAAAAGAATGAATAATGGCAAGACTTTTGTACCTCATATTGTTGAAGTAGAAGAAACCAATAATGATTTAAGAACTGAATTAGGAATTAAAGAGCAGGAAATAGTGATTGGAAGATATGGAGGTTCAGATACTTTTGATATTGCTTTTGCCAAAAGATTAATTTACAAGCTCGCATCTTGTAATAAAAAGTTACATTTTTTATTTATGAACACTGACAATTTTTTGGAAACCAAACGGTTTTTTGAAAGCAAAGGCATAAGCAAATATTTAGGAGGAATTTTGTTTCCTAAAAATGAGTTTACTAATATAACTTTTATTCGTGGAAGTTCTGATTTGATTTATAAATCAAAATTCATCAATACCTGTGATGCTATGCTCCATGCTAGAATGCAAGGTGAGTCGTTTGGGATATCATGTGGAGAGTTTTCCATTAAAAATAAACCTGTAATAACTTGTAATTCAGATTTTATCGATGAAAGAAGCCATATAGATATTTTGGGCAAAAAGGGTATTTATTTTCAAGATTCGAAAAGTTTAAAAAAAGCTATTTATTCTATTAAACGTAATATGAATGGAGATTTTGATGCTTACAGCCAAGATTTCAACAAGTTTGTAGTTATGAAAAAGTTCAAAGAAGTATTTCTAGATTGATATGGTTTACGACTGTTTTACGTTTTACAATGAGCTTGATTTACTTGAAATAAGATTAGAAGAGCTAAACGAAGTTGTAGATTATTTTGTACTTGTTGAAGCACGTTTTACTTTTCAGGGAAAAGAAAAACGGTTTGTTTTTGAAGACAATAAACCAAGATTTCAAAAGTTTTTACACAAAATCATTCATATTAAGCTTGATACTATTCCAGAAGAGTATCACGAAAAAAACGACAAGCGTTGGTTTTTAGAGAATTACCAGAGAGAATCAATAATGTTAGGCTTAAATAAAGCACAACCTGACGACATGATTATGATATCTGATGTCGATGAAATTGTAAAAAAAAATGTAATCAAACAGTATAATGGCACTAATAATATAATTATTCCATTAATGAACATCTATTTGTTTTATTTAAACTATAAAGAAATTAGAAAAACAAATTACAAATATTATTTTCTTTCTTTGTTTAGCAAACGATATAAAAATAAGCACCTAAGAATTAAATTTTGGGCAGGTTCTGTTTATATGAAATTTAAAAATTTTAAAAGCCCTTTAATTACAAGAGATATTCGTGATAAAGACTCAAAAAATATTAAGTTAATTGAAAATGCTGGCTGGCATTATACTTATCAAGGAGGAGTAGAAGCCATAATTAATAAACTAAAATCTTTTTCACATACCGAATTTAATACTGAACAATTCACAAACTATGATTTTATAGAAAGTCAAATAAAAATCGGAAACAAATTCTTAAACTTTGATATAAAATTAGCAGTTGTTTCTTTAGTTAAAAACGCACCAAATTTCTTAATTCAAAATCAAAAAAAATTCTCTCATTTACTTTTTAAATGATAAACTTTAATTTGTAAGCCAGTTTTTTAAAATAACAGCTCCATGCTCTGTAAGCACAGATTCTGGGTGAAATTGTACGCCTCTTATGTCGTATTTTTTGTGTGAAAGGGCCATAATAAATTCACCAGTTTCATCAGTGGCTGTTACAGTTAAGCTTTCATTGGGAAAATTATTTTTATCTATAACCCAAGAATGATAACGACCTGTTTTAAAAACTGTTGGCATGTCTTTAAAAAGTAACTCATTAACATCCGTTATTTTTGTCGTTGTAGCCAAACCATGAAATACAGAACTTAAATTTGTGAGCTTCCCTCCAAATACTTCTCCAATAGCTTGATGACCTAAGCATACTCCAAAAATAGATTTGCTTTTTGCATATTCACGAATTAATGGCTGTAAAATTCCAGCTTCAGAAGGAATACCTGGTCCTGGTGAAAGAAGAATTTTATCATAATTCTTGACTTTTTCCAAATCAATTTTATCGTTTCTAAAAACCTTTATGTTAGTAAAACCAATTTCTTTGACGAGATGCACCAAATTATAAGTAAAAGAATCGTAATTATCTAAAACTAATATTTTCATAAATTAGGAGCAAGTTCTATGGCTTTT
Source organism: Cytophagales bacterium (assembly GCA_013298205.1). Lineage (GTDB taxonomy): Bacteria > Bacteroidota > Bacteroidia > Cytophagales > UBA9547 > JAAFJZ01. The sequence goes on along the minus strand of JAAFJZ010000068.1, from coordinate 6,917 downwards.
CTTATGGCAGCCAGCTTATTATTTACTTCTTGAAGTTCACTTTGGGTATCGGAAAGCGCTACTACTCCTGCACCTGCTTGGTAATATAAGCATCCGTTTTTAGCTAAAAGGCTACGAATCATAATTGCATGATTAAAGTTGCCTTCCAAATCCATCATTCCAATACAACCGCCATAAAAACCTCTATTACCTTTTTCGTATTCGTTAATGAGTTGCATGGCTCTGTATTTGGGCGCACCAGAAAGCGTTCCAGCCGGGAAAGTATCTGCTACGATATCAAATGATTTTTCCGTATTCTCGAGCATTCCACTCACTTTTGAGACCAAATGGATAACGTGGGAATAGTATTGAACTTCTTTAAATGTTTCTACTTTTACTTTTTCACAATGGCGACTTAAATCGTTTCTTGCCAAATCTACCAACATCACATGTTCTGCATTTTCTTTGGGGTCATCAAGCAGCTTTCTAGCCAAATCATAATCGTGAATATCATTGCCTGTCCTACGAAAAGTCCCAGCAATAGGAAAAATAGTGCTTTTGCCATTTTTAATTACGATTTGTGCTTCTGGAGATGAACCTAAAATCTTAAAATTGCCGTAATCGAAATATATTAAATACGGAGAAGGATTTATAGATCGTAAGCTTCTGTAAATTTGAAATTCGTCACCCGAATATTTTCTTTCGAATCGTCTTGATAGAACAATTTGAAAAACATCACCACGGAAGCAATGATTTTTGCCTTTTTGTAATACGTTTACAAATTCATCATCAGTAAAATTACTTTCTTCTTCACTTAGAATATTGAAGGGAAATTCTGAACCTTTATTAGTTAAAATGATTTTTTCTATTACTTCTAAACCTTTTGGTTCATTATTTAGGTAATTTTCTACGATATATAATTCACTATTGAAATGATTGAATACCAAAACATATCTATACAAATGGTATTGAATATGAGGTATTTTTCTATCGTCATTTTCAAAATCTTTGATTTTAATATCTTCAAAATACCTTACAGAATCATACAGCATATACCCAAATAGTCCTGCATGTACAAAAGGTAAATCTGTTTTTGTTGCAGTAAATGATTTTGAGTACGCATGCAAATTATTTTGAACCTCGCTATGCAATTCAAAATTTTGACTTGTACCATCAGGAAATTTTATTTCAGTATTTTTTTCATCAGTTATAAAAGATGATATTGAATCTATACAAATATATGAGTGAATATCAGTATCTCCATGATAATCAGAACTTTCTAGTAAAATGCTTTGGGCATAATGATCTCTTATTTTAAGATATACTTGAACTGGAGAAAGCTTATCTGCAAGTATTTTTTTATAATGAGAGTTTAGATGAAAAGAGTTCATAAGCAATTCTGGTATGATTAGCCTATTTTTTATTTTGTAAACTAGGCTATACCGTACAAATATATGTGTAAAAATAATATTAGCTCACATATAATAAAAAGAACTTAGATTTAATGTGAATAATAATTATTATTAAAACGCTTTTTAATAATAAAAGCCTGACTTATAAACTTATAAATCAGGCTTTTATTGCATTTAAAATATTACTTATTAAGATTTTACAAGCTTTATATTTTTCTTTTTCCCATTTCCAGAGATAACGGTCAATATATAAATTCCTTCTGAAAGTTTGGTTGTAGAAATATATGTTTCTTTTTCTAAAGCCAATCCTTGTAAAAGTACTCTTCCAGATAAGTCTGATATAGAGTAATTTGCTCCATAAAAAGCGTTTAAAGTAAAACCTGTTTGAAATGGATTAGGGCTTAATGAAATCGATTCTAATAAGGAATAGTCATTTAAACTTAATGTATCTTTTGGAGGAGTTGGAAAAGTAGGCTTAGGAGTTACTTCAAAAGAACGAATTGTATTAGACGCTGATGGAGCTGGCCACCAATTAATTCCATCTCCTGTTTGCGTAGCAAAAGCAGTTACGGTACCCGTTCCAGTAATATTAATCGTATTGTTAGCTCCTAATGAAGCTATACCAACTGGAATTGATGTTAGAGAAAGGGTCGGAACGAGACCAGAACTTGAATATAAAAAGCTTGGGTTAATAGAAATACTTAAGCCTTCTTTATAAATAAAAGAGTTACCAAAAGGCATAAAGACTATTGATTGAGGGTTCATTACAATTAACTGACTAAATACAGGTGAACTGTAAGCTACACCTCCTACGGTGCTTAAAATAGATACTCCTCCTGATGAAATAACGGCTAAATCTGAATTTGATAGTGTAATAAAAGCAGTTTCTCCCCCAGTTGTGAATCGAGCATTTAAAGTTTTGCCGTTAAATACAAATTGTGATTTAATAGAAGCATCTGAAACCATGTTTATTCCTGTAAACGTTAGTTCGGTAACATCTTTTTCTCTTACAACAGAAGAAGGATTAAGGCCATTTATTGTTGCTGGCTTACGCATAAGCAACGAAACAGAACTTTTTAAATTTGTACTATTTAAAGAAAAAGTAAGCGGACCAGTAATATTCCCTGATGGCACATTGGCTTGAAATGTATTTATACCGGTATTGGTTACAGGTACTGTAACTCCATTTGCAAAAGTAACCTGGGTAAGAGCAGAAAGCCATGAACCTTTCAATGTAACTATTTGACCATCATTAGCTGCTGCTGGCGAAATCGAGGTTATAGAAGGGTTATTTCTAAAAACAGTTAAGCCGTCTTGACCAAAAGTGATAATATCTTTTCTTCCATCTAAATTGAAGTCAGCAATTTCTATTTGGTTTGACGAGTTTGTAAATGGAGCATCGTAGCTTAATGGCTGCGTTACAGCTCCTGTATTTAAAACAGCTACTGCCGAAAAACCTAATCCAGATGGCAAGGTAGATGTTCTAATATTTTGAAAAACATGAAGTATTCCTTTATCATAAGACCCTAAAATTAAATCTATTTTAGTATCTCCATCTAAGTCATCACCAGCTAAATCCTGAACTCTCATGGTTGTGATAGGTAAAACTGAAATGAAATCAAAAGAATTAGAGGTAGCTAAACTTACCCCACCTGTAGTTAAAACATTAAAAGGAATTCCCCCAACTGTGCTAGTGTTTGACCAAGAATTTATTTTACTACCTGTAATGTTGGTTGCCATAGTAATATCAGATCTACCATCTCCATTGAAGTCAGCATCTGTAATAGCATAAGCTAAATTGTTAAAAAAATCAAAACTTCTCATGTAAGCTGTGGGATCTAAAAATGTAGGATTAGCTCCAGATATTAAAGTTGTATTGATAGCAACTTGCATTTTTTGATAACCATTTGCTACAATTTCTGGATATCCATTTTTATCTAAATCTATTATTTTGCAAACGAAATATTGGGCGAACTGAACTCCTGCTGGTGAAACTGAATTAGAGGCAGAAAATGACCATGAGAGAGTAGTTGAATTGGCAAGAGTGGAATTAACAAATATATTCAGTTTAGCAGCACTGAAAGAATCATTATCACCCGACATTATCACAACATCTACTTTTCCATCGTTATTTAAGTCGCCTACATCCATTGATGAACGTTGTAATGTAACATTGTTATTTCCACCAAAACCTGCAATTCCTGAAATCGTATAATCTTGCCTAGGATAAAAGGAAATTCCAGAAGTAGTACTTGCACTTATTGAAGTATTGCTTAAAAAAACGCTAATTTTTTGACTAGAATATGTTATTATATCACCTTTGCCATCATTGTTCATATCCGCTATTTTTACTTCATATGGATATGAACCTAAAAAAGTAGCTCCTGGAGCAGTTAATAAGTCTAGCAAAAGCGGTGTAGTTCCTGAAAAGTTTGGTGAATTGGTGGCAGTAGTATTTAAAACTACAGCTATATTAGGGATTCCATCTCCATAATTTGATTGGCAAAAAACAACATCTGGTCTTCCATCTCCATTAATATCTCCAACTGCTAATTTTTGCGTACCTGCACCAGTAGCGGGAATATTAAATGCAGTAAAACTTTCACCTTGTCCCGTTCCCGCAAATTGTGCATAGGTAGATAAAAATACTGTTGGCATAAAGTAAATAAAAGTAGCCAAAGAAAGTCGTTGTAAATGTTTTTTCATTTTGCGTTATATTAAAGAACAAATCAAATATAAATTGATGTTCGCAAAGTTAAAAAAATAATCTTTTAAAATTGTAATTATTTTAGGAAAATTATTAAAATAATGTGAAAAAGGGGAATTTATCAATGAAAAGCTTAAAATTATTTCTGATTTATTATTAGGTTATCAATTAACCTCACGCCTTCGATATATAAAGCAATAAAAAACCCAAAACCAGATTGATATTGATTCCAAGCTGGATAAGATTGAAGAGTTTCTGTATCAGCAATAGTAAAATATTCTAATTTAAGCTTCTCATTTTGTTCCAATTTGGTCTTTATTTGGTTGATAATTTCCTTTGGTTCATAATTTGCAAAGTAGAGATTTTGGGCTTCGATTAGCGTTTTGTAAATAATAGAGGCATCCTCACGAGCAACTTTGCTCAAACGTGAATTTCTAGAGGACATAGCAAGTCCGTTCTTTTCTCTAACTATATTACAAATAGTTATTTTAGTAGGGATATTCAAATCTTCAATTAAAGCTTTTATAACCAAGCATTGTTGAAAATCTTTTTGCCCTAAAAACACTTCATTGGGTTTGACAATATTTAAAAGTTTAGCGACCACTATGCCCACTCCGCTAAAATGTTTGGGTCTAAAATAACCTTCCATAATGTTATCTAAATTGCCAAAATCAAATGATAAAACAGGTTTTTTAGCATAAAATTCTTCATTTTTGGGTAAAAAAACGGCATCGCACCCAGCGTTTGTGAGTAACTTTAAATCATTATCTATATTGGAGGGGTATTTCTCAAAATCTTCTGGATTGTTAAATTGAAGAGGATTTACGAAAATGCTGCACAAAGTAATTTCGTTTTTAAGTTTAGATTGCTTGATTAATGACAAATGCCCATCATGCAAATAGCCCATAGTAGGCACAAAACCAATAGATTTGTGATTTATTTTAGAACCTCTAAAATTCATAAAAGATTGATTATCAGTTAGTATATCCATTACTCTAAATCTATTTTTATACAAACATATATTTTTACGTTAAATTGTTTTTCAAAGTGCCTATTTTTTTTATTATCTTTGCAGGCTTTTATGAATTTCATACGAAGTCGTTTTTCACATTATTATTAAGTAAGTACTTATGTTTAAGTTTAGAATACTCTATATAGCAAGCGAGATTAACCCCTTTCTACAAACCACTATGGTTGCAGATTTGGTTAGAAAGCTTCCTCAAGCCATGCAAGAAAGAGGCATAGAAATTAGAATTCTTATTCCAAGATTTGGTCTAATTAATGAAAGAAAAAATAGACTTCACGAAGTAGTAAGATTATCAGGAATCAATATTTCTATGGGTGATGAAGAAAAACCATTAATTATAAAAGTGGCCTCTGTTCCCAATGCTAAATTGCAAGTTTATTTTATAGATAATGATGATTATTTTCAACGTAAACATGTTTTTGTCGACAAAGACAATAATTTTTATGAAGATAATGATGAAAGAGCCATATTTTTTTGCAAAGGAGTGTTAGAAACAGTTAAAAAGTTAGGTTGGGCCCCAGATATTGTTCATTGTAATGATTGGATGACGAGCCTAATTCCTATGTATTTGAAAACTTCTTACAAAAAAGATCCCGTTTTCAAATCTGCTAAATCAGTTTTTACCGTTTACAATAATCCATTTAACCATAAGTTTATCCCTGAAATTTTAATGGGAAAAGCCAAAATGCTTGATATTGACGAAGATATGATGCATAACTTAAAATCAGCTGATTTTCATGGGTTTATAAAAATGGGAATTCAATATTCAGATGTAATATTAAAAGGACAAGAAGATTTGAGTCCAGATATTCTTGAATTGTTTTGCGAATTTGAAAAAGAAAAGAAAATTGATTTGATTGCTGAAGATGAAAATTTTTCAGATTCTTACTTTAATATGTATAATGAGCTCGTTTCTTAAAAAACCTAAATTACTATTTTTTTATTTTATTTTTTTAATATCTTGTAGTGATAAATCTAAGATTGGAAGTGAAGTTAGTCCTTTACAATCATATTTAAGTGCTACTTTAATCGATACCATGGATGTAAAAACAACCATGATTTTATACGATGACTCCATCTCTACTTTTCTAACTCCTAGTTTGATTGTAGGTAGATTAGATGATGTGCTTCAGAGTAATCCTATCAATAAAACTGGAGTTATAGAAGCTTCGACTTTTGTTACTTTGGGTTGGGAAAACTCAGCTTATCGAAATGAAAGTGCGCCACGTTTAGATTCGGCTATTATGTTTTTGAAGGTCAACTATTTTTATGGAGAACCTACAAAACCTTTTATTTTTGATGTTTACAAACTAAATAGTAAAATTGATACATCTACCAATGCCCGCTTTTCTAAAAGTCCTGCTCAAACTTTAGGTGACTTTATATTATCGGACACACTGACTCCTTCTGCAGTTTTGGGTATTACATCCGGAGCTTCTTCTATTGGTTCTAATACAAGAAGAATTAATTTGCCACGTTCACTTTCAAACTATTTTTTGTCTTTAATGACTGTAAGTTCTAGTGTTTACAGCTCTAGCGACCCCAAACCATTTATTGATGTATTCCCAGGTTTAGCTTTTGTGCCCAAAGCAAATGCAACTAATAATTTTGTTATGGGTTTTAGCGGAGCGGGAGCAAACTCGTCAGAAATATTAATTTTTTACACAGGATCATCAGGTTTAAAAAGTGTACTTAGATTTCCTTTTGCGCTCACAAATTCAACTCCTAGATACAATAAAATTAATTGGAAGCAACGGGTTTCTCCTTTTTCAAACTTAATTAATTCTTATGA
>JAAFJZ010000067.1 GCA_013298205.1 Cytophagales bacterium | reverse complement strand
ATAATGCAATGATTGATGTCAAGAAAAAATACATTGTAAAAGCATTGACAGCTATAGGATAAAAAATATTTGAAAAATGTATGCAGATGTCAAAAAAGAGCTTATTTTTGCACCAACAATACCCTTGAAGCTTGCAATAAGAACAACTATATGGTCTTATTCTTGAAAAGAATTCTGACTAAAGACAATACGCCTCCTATGCCTCTCTACGATGCACACTTAGGAGGTTTTTTTTTATAACCCTATGAGTAAAATTTACGACAAAATACCACTTAGTTTTCAAGAACAAATTGTTTTGCTTAAAAGTAGAAATTTGGTAATAAATGATGAAGCTAAAGCCCTCTCGTATTTACATGAAATAAGTTATTATAGATTAAGTGCCTATTTTTTACCTTATCAAAAAGTTAAAGATAAGTTTGAGTACAATATTTCATTTGAACAAATAATAAAAACCTATTCTTTTGATAGAGAATTACGTTTATTGGTTTTTGATTGCATTGAAAGAATAGAGGTCGCTATTAGAACTCAATTTATTTACCAAATGGCATTACAACACAATGATAGCCATTGGCAAGATAATCAAAGCCATTTTATTACACCTTTTTATAACAAAATAGGTAATTTAGTAAACCCTTATGCTGACTTTCAGACTATAATATCCAAAGCAAAAACAGCTCGAACTCCAGAAACTTTTATTAAACATTATATTACCAATTATAATAAACCTGCCAATCCACCATCTTGGATGTGTTTTGAATTATTAACTATTGGCGAACTTTCCCATATTTATAGAGGTTTAAAAAACAACGCTGATAAAAAACGAATTGCCGATTTTTTTGAACTTCACCCTACTGTTTTTACCTCTTGGCTACATACACTTACCTACGTAAGAAATATTTGTGCTCACCATAGCCGATTGTGGAATAGAGATTTAGCAATTGTGCCTGAAAAACTTTTAAAACCCAAAAGGAATTGGATTGGAAAACCTTTTGAAAACAATAAAAGAGTTTTTTATTTCTTGTGTACACTTCGATATATACTTATGAGAGCAAATCCAGGCAATAGTATGCAACAAAAAACAGAAAATTTATTTAACAAATACCCTACAGTTCCCATAAAATTTTTAGGTATACCTTCAGATGGTAATGGAAACTTATTAGATTGGCTAAACGAGCCACTTTGGCAATAAAAATGATTAACCAATTCAAATAAATATTTTAAACACAATTCGTTGCTCAGTTGCAAAAAAAGTTTATATTATTTGCAATTCTGAAAAAAAATAGTAAAACAATTTGAAATTGCAATTAGAGAAAACATCTACTCTAGATTACGCCTACTGCTAAATTAAGGTAAATGGAGTTAAATTCGTCATAGTACTTGAATGTGAAGGCTATAACTCATCTGTACCCGACAAAGCATATGAGATTTAGTTGTAGTAAAATTTTATAAAAAAGTATTTTTTTTATTTTTTCGAATTGTAATTTAATCTTAAAACTTAAGTGTTTACAATAAGCCAGACAAATTAGAATATCTTTTGCATCGTTTTTTCGCCCATGCTTGTTTGGACATTGATTTGTTTAATGAAAAAGGTCAAAGACTAAATCCAAGAGAATGGTTTGTAGTTCCTTTTGAAATCATTGAAGAAACAATTCAATTAACCTTAAATGAAAATATTGTGAACTACGAATACGATTCTTTAAATCAGGAAATTAAATTGAAAAATGGCAAATAATTCATTTCTTAAATTAAAAACCATTAAATCACACCTTACCAAAACTACGCTTCAAGTATTTGATCTGAACTATATTCATTTAAACCACTTGGAGCATCTTTGGCTAGAATGCTCATTTTAAAAGCAACTTGGGTGGCATTTACGGGCTTATATTTAGCTAAGCTTCCAAACATAATTGGGGAAAAGGCTATAGCAAAAATACTTCCTATTTTTTCACCCAATCTAAGCTCTTCCCTATTTCCTAAAAGTACCGAAGGTCTGAAAATATTAATTTTCTCAAATTTCATTAATTTTAAGGCACTTTCTACCTCACCTTTTGTTTTCAAATAAAAAACAGAAGAAGCATCGTCTGCTCCCACAGAACTTACTAAGCTAAAAGTTTTAACTTGATTTTGGGAACAAATTTGAGCGAATTTTAACACATAATCTTTATCTACCTTTAAAAACGCTTGTTCAGAACCAGCTTTGGCGATTGTAGTACCCAAACAACAAAAAGCATCGGTAGCCAAAACCTTTTCATTTATGAGTGCTAGTTTATCAAAGTCGGTAGCAATTTGCTCTAACTTCGGATGTTTGATTTGTAAAGTTTTGCGGGTTAGAATTTTTACAGACGAATATTCATTAGATTCTAAAAGTTTATACATCAACGCTTTACCTACCAAACCGGTAGCTCCTGCTATTATGGCTGTTCTCATTTTGGGCTTATAAATTGGTTTTAAATTCTTTTTGCTTGCCAATTACATTTTTTAAAATAAATCGACTTAACAAGCAAATTTAGCCATTTCGTTTTAAATTTTATCTTTAATTTTCAGATTTAGCAACAACAAAACATGTTAAGCTACGATGAAGGAAGGCAGGTAATATGAAATTTCATTAAAGCACTTTTTATCTTTGTTGCACGCTCATCTTTTTATAAATTAAAAAATTAGACTTTATTTTTTCAATTCTATTTTTATTTATTTCAAAGCCATTTTTGATTATCTTAAAAATATTTCGAATGGCTTATAAATCCTTCTTTTTGTTGCGATTTCTTAATTTTTTCCTAATATAGTAAACTCCAACACCTACAAAAATCAAATATGGCCAAATAGATATAAACCAAACTACTAAATTTACGATTGAAGTAAATCCATAACTTAAAGAATTTTTAATTCTTTCAAAAAAAACATCTTGTTCTTCAGGTTTGTAAATATAATCTTTGTTTTTAAATAGATTTATTTCGAGAGTACTAAAAGATACTTGGTCAGTTAGAAACTTCAGTTTACCTTCTTTACTCTCAATTTCTTCTTGAATTACCCTTATATTTTCTTCAATGGCTAAAATATCTGATATTGTAAAAGCTTTGCTAAGTAAAATTTTATAGCGTTTTAGATATTCACGTTTGTTTTCCAATCGAGTTTCTATATCTACAAATTCTTCAGTAACATCCCTTGCTTGAATACTTTTGTTAGTTACTTCATCTTTGCCATTTTCTATGCTCAAAATCAATTTTTCAAAATTATTCGCAGGAATCCTAACTTTGAGACTATAAGAAATTTGTTGGTCATTATTAAATAAGTCTTCTCTTTCGTAGTAAGCATTTAATTTTTTAATAAGTAAATCCAAACTTAACTTGGAAGCATTTATTTCTTGTGTCTTTATTGAAATGTTACCATCTTTTATAATTTTCTTATTTTCGTTTTGTAAACTATTGGGAGTAGATATATCTTCCTCTTTTTTTGTTTTTACATTATCAAGCTCTTCTAAAGCAAATTCTTCATTATCAGCACTTGGAGGAAGGTATTTAAGCGTTGGTGTTCCAACAGAAGAAGATAAATCTATACCATTTTTTCCTTCCTTGTTACAAGAAACAATAATACTCAATACAAATATTGAAAAGGCTATAATTTTTGTATTCATATTGAGATAATTAATAGAAGAGTGTGATTTAATTAATCTTACTTTAAAAATTTAGGATTACTTCATTTTACTTTGCAAATTTAATCAATCTATTTTCAATCGTGCAAATTCAAAAGCTAAAAAAGCAAAATGGAGTATTTTAATAATTTAAAAAAAATATCTTAATTTATTAAAGGAAATGCATTTTTTTGATTGAAACTATAAAAGTTAAATTATCAATTCAACATATTTTAATCAATAATTTATGAATTAATAAATCGTCTTGTAAGAATTTGATGATAGAATTAACGATAATATCTTTATTAATTTTAAAAAAAAGTTTTTAAATTAATAAAGATATTATTCCATTTTTCAAAACCTTTACTTGCTTATAGTTAAGGGAAAAAATCTTTTAAAATTAAAATTTTCATTTGTTAACCAAAACTTCCCATTTTGATTTTACATTCCAAATCTCTACATTGCTACTTAGAAATTTTCAATAAAAAATATGCCAAGTTTTAATCACTTACATTGTCATACCATGTTTTCGCTACTTGATGGAGCGGCAAACATAGGTGCTATGATGAAAAAAGCGCAAAAAGACCAAATGCGTGCTGCCGCTATTACCGATCATGGCAATATGTTTGGGGCATTCAAATTTGTAGCTGAAGCCCATAAACATGGCGTAAAACCTATAGTAGGCTGTGAATTTTATTTGGTAAAAGATAGGCATAAACAAAGTTTTACCAAAGAGGCTAAAGATGTAAGGCACCATCAATTATTTTTGGCAAAAGACCAAGAAGGCTACCAAAACTTGGCAAAACTATGTTCTTTGGGTTTTATAGAAGGTTTGTATGGCAAATATCCTCGCATAGATAAAGAATTGGTTTTAAAATACCACAAAGGGCTTATCGCTACGACCTGCTGTTTGGGTGCAGAAGTGCCACAAGCCATACTTAATAAAAGTGAAGCTGAAGCAGAAACCCTTTTTAAATGGTGGCTAGATCTTTTTGGAGACGATTATTATATAGAAATACAAAGGCATAATTTGCCAGAACAAGAAAAAGTAAACCAAGTACTTCTGGGTTTTGCGAAGAAATATAATGTAAAAGTGATTGCTTCAAACGATTCGCATTATATAGACCAAAAAGACAATGAAGCACATGACATTTTACTTTGTATCAATACAGGCGAACTCAAAAATACGCCCATTTGGCATGGAGATGACGATGAAAAGAAAACCAAGGGCTATCGCTGGGGATTTCCTAATAATGAGTTCTATTTTAAAACCACAGCTGAAATGTCGGCTGTATTCAAAGATTTGCCTCAAGCCATAGACAATACCAACGAAATCGTTGATAAAATCACCTCTCCTGTACTAAAAAGAGATATTTTACTCCCCAATTTCCCCTTGCCCGCAGGATTTTTGAGTCCAGATTCTTACTTAAAACATATTACTTTTGAAGGTGCGAAAGCCAAATACAAAGAAATCACGCTAGAAGTAGAAGAAAGGCTAAACCATGAGCTCAAAATCATTGAAACGATGGGCTTTGCTGGTTATTTTTTGATTGTTTCCGATTTTATAAAAGCAGGCAGAAATCTTGGGGTAATGGTAGGGCCAGGAAGGGGTTCGGCTGCTGGTTCGGCAGTGGCGTTTTCCATAGGAATTACAAATATTGACCCCATAAAATATAGCTTGCTTTTTGAAAGATTTTTGAATCCAGAAAGGGTTTCAATGCCCGATATTGATACAGATTTTGATGATGAAGGCAGGCAAAAAGTAATAGATTATGTGGTAGATAAATACACCAAAAATCAAGTAGCTCAGATTGTAACTTATGGTAGCATGGCGGCCAAAATGTCTATCAAAGACGTAGCCCGTGTAATAGAGCTTCCGCTAGCAGAAGCAAATATGCTAGCAAAATTAATTCCAGAAAAACCAGGCACCAGCTTGGAAATGGCTTATGCTGAAGTACCCGAACTGGCAGCCATCAGAAAAGGAAATGATTTGAGGGCTGAGGTTTTGAGAAATGCAGAAATTTTGGAAGGCTCGGTACGAAATTCGGGCATTCATGCTGCGGGAATTATTATTGCACCAGATGATATTACAAAATACATTCCAGTGTGTTGCTCCAAAGAAACGCAATTGCTCATTACCCAATTTGATGGTAAAGTAATAGAAGACACGGGGATGCTCAAAATGGACTTTTTAGGGCTCAAAACCCTTACCATTATTAAAGATACCCTGGCTCTAGTAGAGAAAAACCATAAAGTTGCTATTGATATAGACCATATTCCGATGGACGATGTGCCAACTTTTGCGCTTTACCAACGAGGCGATACTGTGGCTACCTTCCAGTTTGAGTCTGAGGGAATGCGCCAGCATTTGAAAGACTTAAAACCTACCAATATTGAAGATTTGATAGCCATGAATGCTTTGTACAGACCAGGACCCATGGCTTTTATTCCCGATTTTATCAATAGAAAGCAAGGAAGAGAAAAAGTAGTTTATCCTCATCCTTTGTTAGAAAATCTGCTCAAAAATACCTTTGGCATCATGGTATATCAAGAGCAAATTATGCAAACGGCACAAATTTTGGCAGGTTATTCGCTTGGGGGCGCAGATTTGCTCAGGCGTGCGATGGGTAAGAAAGACAAAGAAAAAATGGCAAAAGAGCGAGTGAAGTTTGTGAAAGGAGCGCAAGAATTGCATCAAATACCTGATAGTAAGTCATCGGAAGTGTTTGATGTGATGGAAAAATTTGCTGAATATGGTTTTAACCGCTCACATTCTGCTGCCTATTCGGTCGTAGCTTATCAAACAGCTTATCTTAAAGCAAATTATCCAGCCGAATATATGGCTTGCGTGCTTACACACAACATGAGCAATATTGACAAAATTACCTTTTTTATGGATGAAACCCGCAGAATGGGAATCCCTATTCTAGGCCCAGATATAAATGAAAGTAGCATACGTTTTGATACGAACAAAGAGGGTAAAATACGGTTTGGTTTGGGTGCAATAAAAGGCACAGGAGATGCAGCTGTAGAATCTATAATCTCTGAAAGAAATGCAAATGGCCCTTACAAAAATATTTACGATGTAGTAGAGCGGGTAAATTTAAGAACTGTTAATAAAAAAACCTTTGAAAGCTTAGTGCAAGCGGGAGCATTGGATTTGTTTGCCGAAATACATAGGTATCAGTACCTTATTGCTCCAGAAAAAAACCCAAGTTTTATCGAAAAAGTGATTAAATATGGCAATGCAATAAAAGAAGAAGATGCCAATTCGCAAGAATCTCTTTTTGGTGGTGGAAATGACAAAAGTGGTTTTTCAAGACCCCTACCCCCAGTCTGTGAGCCTTTTGATCAATTGACTAAACTCAAATTAGAAAAAGAAATCATAGGTTTTTATCTTTCAGGCCATCCTCTAGACCAGTACAAACTCGAAATCGCTCATTTTTGTACCCCACTTTCAGAAATCGAAAATAACAAAAATAAAGACATACGCTTAGGTGGAATGGTAAGTCAGTTCACCGAACGTACTGCCAAAAATGGCAATAGATTTGGGATTATTACGATAGAAGATTTTACCTCGACCTATGAATTGGCATTATTTGGTAATGACTACATTAATTTTTCAAGATATTTAAATGTTGGAAGTCAAGTTTTAATATCTGGTGCATATAAAACTCGTTTTCATAATTCTACACAATTTGAATTCAAAATAACAAATGTTTCACTTTTAAGCGAGCAACGAAACAAACTCTTTCGCTCTTTAGCTATTAGTATTGATGCAAAAACGATAACTGAAGAGGTAATAACCAAATTAGAAACTTTATTCAATTCAAATAAAGGAGAAACGCCTCTCAGATTTTATGTGCAAGATTCAGAATCTAAAATAAAAATTGATTTACATTCATTAAAACACAAAATTAATTTAAGCAACGAATTTTTAAATGCATTACAAAGAGAGTCTAATTTAAGTTATGAAATTTTAAAATATTAAATGTAATTTAAACTTAGAAAAAAATAAAATTGAAAAATGATTTAAAAGAAACAAAAAATAGCTGAACCTAATCAATATAATACCCAAATGATTTTATAATCAAAGCTTCTGAAACGGGGATATTAAAATTAGCCTCACCTATTTGTTTGAGTAAGGAAAAAAGTAAAACAGATTTCTCATTTTTCTTATCTTGATAGGCAATAAGAATCATTTCGTCTATCGCATTTTTATCTAATTCTACCTTGCCATAGACGCTTAAAATAACGTTTTTAATGCTTTCACATTCTTCCAAACTTATAAAGCCCAATTCTACTGAAAGCCAAGCTTCACAAATCATCCCGATGCCAATAGCTTCGCCATGAAGTAGTCTTTTGCCTGGTTTTTCTAAATAATAACTTTCTATTGCATGACCAATGGTATGCCCAAAATTCAAAATTTTTCTTAATCCTTTCTCATGTGGGTCGGCCTGCGTGATTTTTTGTTTGATTTCTACCGAATGTTTGATAATAGTACTCCAATCCAAATTTTGCCAGTTTTTTATATCTGCACACAGATTATGCCAAGCTTGGGCATCAGCGATTAAGCAATGTTTCATCACCTCTGCAAAGCCAGAACGCAACTCCTCATAAACCAAAGTTTGAATAAAATCACTAAAAATCAATACTTTATAAGGAAGCTCAAATACGCCAATGTGATTTTTATAAGTTTCAAAATCTACACCCAGCTTTCCACCCACACTTGCATCTACCATGGAAAGCAAAGTAGTAGGCATTTGAATAAAATCTATTCCCCTTTTATAAGTAGCGGCACAAAAGCCTCCCATATCCCCCAAAACGCCTCCACCTAAATTAATCACCAAGGCTTTTCTGTCCAAACCCAAATCGGTCAGTGATTTCCAAATTTGTGCACAGGTTTGCAGGTTTTTATTGATTTCTCCACTTTGCACTTGTATAATTTGGTGGCTTGGCAACAAGTCTTTCACCAAAGGATAGCAATGCTCGGCAGTATTTTCATCCATAAGCACCACGTATTGAGAATAGGTACTTGGAATATGAAATTGAATCATTTCTTTTGTGGGCGTTTTGTCTATAAAAACCTGAGATTGGGTTTGCATAAAATAATTCGTAAGGTTTAAATGTGTTGCAACTCATTGATTGCCAGCCAAGCCATGAGTCCTGAGCCAATGCGTAAGGCATCTTCATCAATCGTAAAAGTAGGTGTGTGAACCCCCGAAACGATTCCTTTTTCCACATTTCCCGTGCCTAAACGGTAAAAAGAAGCATCTATTTCTTGAGAATAAAAGCTAAAATCTTCAGAAGCCATCCATAAATCAAGATTAATGATATTTTCTTTACCCATATACTCTTCAGCAGAAGTAATCATTCTTTCTGTAAGTGCTTCATTGTTTTTAAGAAAAGGATAACCTCGTATAATGTTAAACTCACAGCTTCCACCCATGGCTTCTGCCATCATTTCTGCCATTTTTTTCATTTTGGTATGGGCTTCATTGCGCCATTTCTCATCCAAAGTGCGAAATGTGCCTTCTATTTTTACTTCATTGGGTATCACATTGGTAGCGCCTTCGGCTATAAATTTGCCAAAAGAAAGCACACTAGGAATTTTGGGATTGGCATTTCTACTTACAATTTGCTGCAATGCCACCAGAATGTGCGAAGCAATCAAGATGGGATCAATATTTAGGTCGGGCATAGCCGCATGACCGCCTTTGCCTTTTACGGTAACATAAATCTCATCTGCACTCGCCATATACATTCCCTTTCTGAAACCCACTTTCCCTACAGGCATCTGCGGCATTACATGTTGCCCGATTATTCCTTGCGCATCAGGATTTTTCAAAGCCCCTTCTTTTATCATCATAGAAGCTCCACCCGGAAGTTTTTCTTCCCCAGGCTGAAATATAAGCTTCACCGTACCTTCAAATTTATCTTTTAATTCCTGCAAAATAGAAGCTGCGCCCAGCAAAGATGCCGTATGCACATCATGCCCACAAGCGTGCATCACACCCAAGTTTTTTGATTTATATGGCAAATCATTTGCCTCTGTAATCGGCAAAGCATCAATATCGGCTCTTAGACAAAGTACTTTTTTTAACGGATTTCTTCCCTCTATAAGTGCCACTGTTCCCGTTTGGGCTAATGTAGTTTTGTTGGTAATTCCCAAATTATCAAGCGTTTCGTTGATGTATTTATGGGTATTTATTTCTACAAACGAAAGCTCTGGATGAGCGTGAATATGTCTTCTATGGGTTACGATTTGAGGAAAATTGCGTTCTGCAATCTCCTTTACAATTTGTTTGCTAATCATTTTTATCTTTTA
>JAAFJZ010000066.1:3911-9967 GCA_013298205.1 Cytophagales bacterium | reverse complement strand
TATTATGTTATTTCATATATTTGCGTCTTGGAAATAATACCTCTTGCTATTTTGTATAAAACACAAAGTTCTTTAGGTCTTTTAAACCTAGAACAAATACCATGAAAAATACTCAAGCAGCCGAAATTTTACCAGATAATATTAAAAGAGATAGTAAAGTATCCAAAATTCTAATAACCCAGTCGAGACCTACAGACGAAAAATCACCATTTTTCACAATGGCGGGAAAATATAATATTCACATTGATTTTTCCGCGTTCATTAAAATAGATTTTTTAGATTATAAAGAATTTAGAAAACAAAAAATTGAAATTTTAGATCATTCTGCAATTATTCTAACAAGTAGAAATGCGGTAGATCATTTTTTTAAGCTTTGCTCAGAAGCTAAATTGGAGATGCCTCCAGAAATGAAATATTTTTGTGTTTCAGAGCAAACTGCAAATTATTTACAGAAGTATATCACAATTAGAAAGAGAAAAATTTTTACTGGTGAAAAAACTGCATCAGATTTATTTGAAATATTAAAAAAACACAAAGCCGAGAAATTCCTCTTCCCTTGTTCAAATATAAGAAATGATGAATTACCTGTTTTTTTAAGATCTAATGAATTTACTTTCACTGAGGCTGTAATTTATAAAACTGTATCAAGTAACGTAACTAATTTAGATATTCATTCTTATGATTTATTAGCTTTCTTTAGCCCTTCAGGAGTAACATCTTTATTAGAAAATTTTCCTGAATATGTTCAAAAAGACACAAGAATTGCCGCATTTGGCCCTACTACTTCAAGAGCAGTAAAAGAAGCAGGCCTAATATTAGATATAGAAGCTCCTATTCCAAATGCTCCATCAATGGCTGGCGCAATAGAAGTTTATCTAAAAAAAATAGAGAATTAGCTAAAATGTATGCAAGCTAAAATTAAGTTTAAAACTAAAACTATATTTTTTGTTGCTCTTCAACTTTTAGTTTATTCAAAAGAATTAATAGCTCAAAATTATTCTCTTTCAGATCAAATTAGTTTTTTTAGTCAATTTAATTTTAATTATCAAAATATAAATCCTGCATATTCCGGTATTGAAGGTTTGACAAGATTTAGCTTTCTTCATCGCTCACAATGGTTGGGTAATCAATCTTCAAATCCTGCAGATGCAAATATTGGAATACACACACAGACTTTACACTTTAATACTCCTCTTCCAGCATTAAAAGGAGGAATAGGAGGGTCTATTGTTAATGATGTGATTGGCCCAGTAAATACAATCATCTTAAAAGGAACATATAGTTATCATTTTCAAGTTTCAGATTATACAGTTGGTTTTGGTGCAGGATTAGGTTTTTTATCTCAAAGCGTCAATTCAAGTATGTGGCGAACTACAGTATCAATAGATAAAGATCCAGTATATCAAAGATTAAATCAATTATCTACAAGTTTGGTTCCAGAATTGCAATTGGGAGTTTGGTTAAACCACGCAAATGGATTTTTAGGTATAAGCTCAAGCCAAATGTTGGCAACAGTTTTAAAACCAGAAAGTTTACCTTCCACACAAATAAAACCAGTTTTAAATTTTGTAGGAGGTTATTTTTTTAAAGATAATGAAAACTATTTTAAGATAGCTCCCGTAGGAGTCTTAAAAACGAACTTTAGTTCTTTGTCTTTTGATGTTGGTGGTTTAATTTATTTTAAAGAAGATAAATTTTGGCTTGGAAGTACTTATAGACTTAACGATGCTATAACAGCTTGTTTAGGACTGAGTATTCTCAACAATACTTTGAAATTTGGATATAGTATAGATTTTTCAATCTTTACTCCAAATCCCAAAGCTTTAACTTCCCATGAAATTATGTTAAGTTATTCATTGTTAAGTAATTATGCCTCAAAATTAACACCAATCAAAACTCCAAGATTTGTATTTTAATATTTATTATTAACAAAACCACATAAATTAAATTAAAAACATTTTGTATTAATTAAAAATTATAATATATTTGTGTAATAATTTCGTTTACTTATATTCAACGAACCGTATTAAGAAACTTATGATAAAATCAATTTTCCCAATTAAAGTAGTCTCACTCATTGTAGCGGGTATTTTTGTATTGTCTTGTAAAAGTGGCAAACAAGATTTAGGTGGAGAACTACTAGGAGTTCCAGATCGTGAAGGTTGGGTACAAACAATTCCTTATGGTATGGTTGTATGCCCTTCAGGTACTTTTCACATGGGGCAGTCTGATGAAGATGTTCCAGCTACCCAAATCAACATGAATAAGCAAATTACCATTGGTGGTTTCTACATGGATGATACCGAAATAACTAACAATGAATATCGTCAGTTTGTATTAGCTATAATGACAGACTCGCTCGAGGCTTTAGGCGAAGAATATGTTATGAGAGAGTTATATCCTGATACTGCTGTTTGGATGAAAGATTTTACACATCACATGGGAGATCCAATGATGGAATATTATTATTCTCATCCTGCTTTTGACGACTACCCTGTTGTTGGTGTAGATTGGTTTGCTGCTAGAAAATTTTGTGAGTGGAGAACTAATTTCCTTAATACTTACAGAGCATCACAAGGCTTATTTAAAATGCCTAACTTTAGATTGCCATCTGAAGCAGAATGGGAATATGCTGGTAGAGGTGGTAGAGATATGGCTAAGTATCCTTGGGGAAATCCTTATGTTAGAAATGCTAAGGGTTGTATGCTTGCTAATTTTAAGCCTGGCAGAGGTAACTACTATGATGATGGTTTTATGTATACTTCTCCAGTAGCATCTTATTTTTCTAATGATTATGGTTTATTTGATATGTCTGGCAATGTTGCTGAATGGTGTGAAGATGCTTTTTTTGATGCCTCTGTTCCAGTAGTTTGGGATTTGAACCCCACTTATTACGATGATAACGAAACTCGAAAAGTTATTCGTGGAGGTTCTTGGAAAGATGTTGCTTATTATCTAGAGCTTGGTACTAGATCTTACGAATACAGAGACACTACCAAATCATATGTTGGTTTTAGAACTGTAGTTACCTATTTAGGTAGGTCATCTGGAGCAGAATTTTAATTTTATCTTAAACAATTCACAATCAAATAACTTAATTCCTTTACAATTTAAACATTTAAAAACTATGAGCATTTCTTATCGCACAGCACACGAACAAACTGGACTCGACAAATTTTACAGCAAAATCGCACCTATTATTACTGGTGTGGGTGCATCTGTCGTAATCGTTGGAGCATTATTTAAAATCATGCACTGGACTGGTGCTGGTCCGATGCTTATTGTTGGTCTTGGAACTGAGGCTGTACTTTTCTTATTATTTGCTTTTGCTCCTCAACCTACAGAACCAGATTGGACACTAGTGTATCCTGAATTAGGCTTAGATGAAGAGTCTGACCATATTGCTGAATCTGAAAAAGCAAGCGGTAAAAATTTAACCAAAACTTTAGACTCAATGTTAGATAGTGCCGGTTTGTCTCAAGATTCTATTTCTAAATTAGCTGGAAGTTTTACTGCATTATCTTCTAATGTTGATAAAATGGGAGATATAACTAAAGCTACTGTTGCTACTACTGAATATGCAGATAACGTTAAGTCTGCTTCAAAAGCACTAGGAGAAATGAACAAATCATATGCTTCTACAATTTCTTCAATGTCTGAAATGTCTAATGCAGCAGGAGCAGCAAAAGAGTATCATTCTCAAATCCAAGGGATTACAAAAAATTTAGGTGCATTAAATGCTGTTTATGAAATGGAATTACAAGACGCAAATAATCACTTAAAAGCGATGAATAAATTCTATGGTAATTTAAGTTCAGCTATGGAAAGTATGTCTGATGCTAGCAAAGATGCTGGACAATTCAAATCTGAAATGTCAAGATTAACTGGAAACTTAACTTCACTCAACGGTGTTTATGGTAACATGTTGACTGCAATGAAAGGTTAATTATTCAATAAATTCAAACATTCATAAATTTTAAAATATATAAAAAATGGCAGGTGGTAAAGAAACGCCAAGACAAAAGTTAATAGGTATGATGTACCTAGTACTCTTGGCTTTGCTAGCCCTTCAAGTAAGTTCAGCAATTCTTGAGAAATTCAAATTTCTTGATGATAGTTTGAAACTAGCTAATGAGGCGGCTAACAAAAATAACTTAAAAGTTCAAAAGTCTATTGAAAAAACAATTCAGGATGCAGGTAATAAAGTTGCTGATGTTGTAGTACTTGAAAAAGCTAAAAAAATCAGAGAGCATTCATCTGCTTTAAAAAAGCATTTAGAAGACCTTAGAAATGAAATCATTACCCTTACTGAAGGATATGAAGATGGACCAGGTAGTATGTACAAAGGTGCTAAAGAAGAAACAAAAATCGAAATCTTGATGATTGGTGCTGAAGGATCTCACAAGGGAAAAGGTTATGAATTAAAAAACAAAATCAATGCTTTTTGTGATGAACTTACTGTAGCAGTCAAAGGTGTAGATGGAGCTAAAGTATTTCCTCATTTGGCTCTAGATGCCAAAGATGATGAAAGAATTTCTAAAACATCTGATCAAAGGAAAAAGGATTTTGCTGAATTAAATTTTGGCCAAACTCCAATGGTTGCAGCTATGGCTTCATTAAGTAATATTGAAGCAGAATGTTTAAAACATGAAACAGATGCTCTTGCAATTCTTCAAACTGCAATTGGTGCAGGCGATATCAAGTTTGATAATATATTTGCCATGTATAGAGCTGACTCTAGAGTAGTAGCAGCCGGTACAAAATATGTTGCTGACTTATTTCTTGCTGCTTCTTCTTCAGCGATTAAACCAACTATGTCAAGAGATGGTAGCCCTTTGGTAGTTTCTGCTGATGGTAAAGGTAAAGTTGAATTTACAGCCACTGGTGGTTCTTATGATAATGAAGGTAATTGTAAAAAGAAATGGAAAGGTTCAATCACTTTCAAAAATAAGGGTAAAGATACAACGTTTATCATTGATGCTGATTATGTTGTTGCAAAACCAGTAATTCAAGTTCAATCGGCTTCTGTTTCTGCTTTATATAAAAATTGTGGAAATGAGTTAAATGTACAAGTTCCTGCATTAGGAGCTTTGTACGATCCTAACTTTGTTGCTTCTGGAGCTACAGCCATAAAAGGTGCTAAAAAAGGTTATGTTACACTTGTGCCTACTTCTCCTGAGGTTGGTTTGAAAATAAGCAGTAATGGAAACTTTATAGGTGAAGAAAAATTTAAAGTTAGATTGATTCCTAAACCACAGATAGTTGCTCTTGATGGTGGTAAACCAGTAGACGAAAAAAGAGGTTTAGCCTCTCCTGGACCTAGTGCAATTACTATCAGAGCTATTCCTGATGAAAGTTTTGCCAACTTTCTACCAAATGATGCCAGATATAAAGTTACAGAATGGGAAGCAATATTAGTTAGAGGTAAAAGACCTGTATCTACTAAAAATTTCTCAACAGAACTTGGTAGCTTTTCAGACTTTAGAGCAAAAGCTCAAGAAGGAGATAGGATTGTTATTGAAGTTAAATCTGTAAAAAGAATGAATTTTAAAGGTGAAATAGAAAACGTTTCATTGGGTACAATCATAAAAAATATTCCTCTAAACTAAAAATTTTAGATATGTTAAGGTCAATTATAGTATTATCTTTTGTTTCACTTTCATTTATTGTACAACCTGTATTAGCTCAAAAGAAATCTAAAGTTTCTGCTGCTAAAGCCGAACAAGAAAGACTTAAAGTTGAAGAAGACGCAAAAGCTAAATTAGCTAATGATAAAAAAGCAGCTGAAGAAGAAGCTAAAAAAGTTCAAAATGAAGCTGAACGATTGAAACAAGAGGCTGATATGAAGGTTTTGGATGATGTTGAAAAAAGTGGTTTTAATCCTTATTCCGTTAGACCAGTTCACAACTCAGATATAATGTTTCACAAATCAATTACTAGAGCAATTGACCTTAGAGAAAAGCAAAATTTACCTTTCTTTTCAGTTAATAGAGAAATTACTAAATTTTTAATTGAAGGTGTACAGAAAGGTTTAATTCAAGCGTATAGTTTTTTTT
>JAAFJZ010000066.1:468-3853 GCA_013298205.1 Cytophagales bacterium | reverse complement strand
GTACAGAAAGGTTTAATTCAAGCGTATAGAAATGATTCTTTAGAAAGAGGTAAGAAACTTACTTTGAAAGAATTTCAAGATAATATCAAAGTTGCTTCTGAAGAAGCTGAGTTAACTGAAGAAGAGAAAGAATTTAACAAAGCAAACCAGTCAAGTAATTGGGGTGCTGATGGTGCTGCTGCAGAACCTGCTGCTGCATCTGGACCAAATTTCTTTTTGCCTTCACAGCTTTACAAACTAGAGTTAAAAGAAGTCATGTTTTTTGATAAACAAAGATCTAGAATTTATTATGATATTATTTCAATATCTTTGATAATTCCATCAGAACTTAATCCTAAAGGAATTGAAATTTCTGCGGCTTCTTTTAAATATAAAGATTTGGTTGAAAATGTTTTTATGAAAAACACTAACGCTGTATGGGTTAATCCTCAAAATGATCGTGAACACAAAAATTTAGCTAGTGCTTTTGATTTACGTTTGTTTTCTTCACGTATAATTAAAGTTTCTAATCCAAAAGATAAGTACTTAGAAGAAATATATAGTGAAACTCAAAAACAAGGACTCTTAGCTTCTACTTGGGCTGAAATGGAGTTAATGGAATTTGAACACAATCTTTGGGAATTTTAATTTTAAATCAATTAATTTTAAAAAGGTGTCTATTTGACACCTTTTTTTTTGTACTAGTCATTGTTTCTTTATTTTTAACTTATTTAACTTATATAGATTCATTTAAACTATGTTTACTTTTAATACAGAAGTATTTGGTGAAACAATCCAAATTACATTAAACAATACTCTTACTGGAGAGTCAGTTGGAATAATTCCTAATGGGGCAACATTGAATAGTCTTTGTTTGAAAAAGAATAATGTATTATATGATTTAATTGATGGTTCGAGTACATATGATGATTATATAGCAAATGGCCTAAGAGTTTATAAAGGGATTTTTTTATTTCCTTTTCCTAATAGATTATCGAAATCTAAATTTAATTTTGAAAACAATGATTATTCTTTTGATTCAACTCCAAACGAACCGAATGATAATGCTCTTCACGGTTATTTTAAAGATGTAAAGTTTGATATTAAACGTTTTGAGTCTTTTGCTGATAAAGCTGAGTTGGAACTATTTTATTTTGAGTCTGGTAAAAACTCTTCTTATCCTTTTTCTTCTGAAATATTAATACTTTATACTTTAAGTGAAGGTAGTTTGATAATTAAAACAACTATAATTAATCATGATATTAAAAATGCTCCTATTGCTTTTGGATGGCACCCTTATTTTAAAACATCCTCATTAATCGATGAATGTATGTTGCATTTTTCCGATATTGAAGAAATTGAGGTTGATAAAAATATGATTCCAACTGGTAAAATGTTACCATCAACTACTTTCGTTTCAAAATCAAAAGTAAATGATATTAAATTCGATACCGGTTTTAAATTAATTAACCAAAAGTCAAAATCGTTTTTTTCTGTATTTGATTCAAAAATTTCTCTTCATTTAGATATTTGGTTAGATTCTAATTATGGTTTTATTCAAGTTTATATACCTCCAGATAGAAAAACAATTGCTTTAGAGGCCATGACTGCTCCAGCGGATTCATTTAATAATAAAATTGGTTTACAGGTTTTGAAACCTTCTCAATCTACTGAGGCGGTTTGGGGAATTGAATTGAAATAATATTTAATTTATGAAAAAGAAAATTATAGTGATTGGCGGTGGATTTGCTGGAATTCAATTTTTGCGCAATATTGATGAAAATTTGTTTGATATTTTATTAATTGATAAGATTAATCACCATCAATTTCAACCATTATTTTATCAAGTTGCTACTTCACAGATAGAGCCTTCAAGTATTTCTTTTCCTTTACGAAATATTTTTAAGGGTAAATCGAACGTTCAAATTCGATTAGCTGAGGTATTAAATATTGACACAATAAACAATCAAGTTTCGAGTACCATTGGTGTTTTTAAGTATGATTACCTTGTTTTGGCAACCGGATGTAAAACTAATTTTTTTGGTAATCTAAATATTAGTAAAAACGCTCTTACTCTTAAAAGTACTTATGATGCGATTACAATTAGAAATCACATTTTATTAACTTTTGAACAAATTATTTCTGCTAATGAAGTTGAAAAATCTAGTCTTTTAAATTTAGTTATTGTTGGTGCAGGGCCCACAGGTGTTGAATTAGCTGGTGCTTTTTCTGAAATTAAGAAAAACGTTTTATCGAAAGACTATCCAGGTATTGACTTTTCTAAATTTAATATCATTTTAGTAGAAGGAAGTAAAAATACTTTAAATAGCATGAGTGATAATGCTAAGTCAGCATCTAGAAAATATTTGGAAGATATGGGTGTTGTTTTATTTACAGAAACTTATGTTAGTGATTATAATGGCAAAACCCTTACTTTTAAAGATGGCAGAACTATTGATTCTAAAACTGTTATTTGGGCTGCAGGAGTTACTGGAAATATTATTGATGGGTTTGATTCTACATATTTTGCTCCAGGAAATAGATTTAAAGTAGACAGAATCAATAAACTTATAGGATGTAAAAATATTTTTGCCATAGGTGATATTGCGTATATGGAAACTAATAAATTTCCTAAAGGTCATCCGCAACTTGCTAATGTTGCAATTAATCAAGCTAAAAATTTGTCTTCTAATTTTAAAAGGATCATGAATAATCAAGTTTTAATCGATTTTGAATATAAAGATTTGGGTTCTATGGCTACTATTGGTACTCACAAAGCAGTTTTAGATTTACCTTTTCTACATACAAAAGGTTTTTTTGCTTGGGTTATTTGGATGTTTTTGCACTTAATGTTAATTCTGAGTGTCAAAAATAAATTAATTATATTCATTAATTGGGCTTGGGCATATCTAACCAAAGATACATCCTTACGATTAATTTTATCTAAGCAAAACAAAGATTTTTAATTTTTTATTATGATTTAATTTATCGTAAATAAAATGTAGAAATGTACTTTCATCAGGATTTTGTTATGTATTATTACTATTGCAAGATTTAATGTTTTAGGAATACTATTTTTTTTTAATTTATTTCTACATTAATTTATTATCTTATTTTTTTAAAAATTAAGTCTTTTTTTAATGCTTATTCTGATTTTTTGATGAATTATATCTAATTTAGCGATTAAATTTAAACTTTAATTAGAGAAATGCTTGATTCTATCATAGCTTTTAGCATTAAAAACAAACTTGTCGTTGCTTTTTTTACTGCCTTGATTGTATTGGTTGGGCTGTTTTCTATAGCTAAGCTTCCTTTAGATGCTGTACCCGATATAAGCAATAATCAAGTGCTTATCATTACCCAAAACCCTAATTTGGCTGCTTATGAGATGGAGAAATTTATTACT
>JAAFJZ010000066.1:0-458 GCA_013298205.1 Cytophagales bacterium | reverse complement strand
AACTTGCTATGTCTAATGTGCCAGGTTTAGTAGAAGTGAGGTCTATTTCTAAATTTAGTCTATCGAATGTAATACTTATTTTTGAAGATGGGGTAGATATTTATAAAGCAAGGCTTATGGTTTTGGAAAAACTTATCGGTCTAGATAAAGAAATTCCAAAGGAATTGGGCACGCCAACTTTGGCTCCTGTTTCTACAGGTTTAGGTGAGATTTATCAATATGTAATCAAGCCTATAAATCCTAATGATAGCACGTACTCGCTTGCAGAGTTACGCACGATACAAGATTGGACGATTCGTAAGGCGTTGCTGAAAGTAAAAGGGGTTGCTGATATTAGTAGTTTTGGTGGTTTTGCTAAGGAGTACCAAGCGCAGGTAAACCCTATGCAATTGCGTGCGATGGGTGTAACGATGGAAGAAATTTTTGATGCTTTAGAAAATGGCAATGGCAATACGGGT
>JAAFJZ010000065.1 GCA_013298205.1 Cytophagales bacterium | reverse complement strand
AACAAAGTTTGAAAACATTTAGAGATAACAAAGCTATTATGGATTATGCCATAGATAGTTCATTTGATGAAGGGAAAACGGAAGGTAAAATAGAAGGGAAAGTAGAAGGGAAAATAGAAGAAAAAGTAGAAATTGGCAAAAAGCTTAAAGATAAAGGAATGCCTATCGATTTCATAATCGAAATGACTGGGCTTTCGGAAGAAGAAATAAAAAAGCTTTAGCTTATTTCTACCTACTTAATACAGAATTGTTATAAACTTTAATTGCCTTCTTTTTGATGCCGTCCCCCAGCTGATTGAGTTTTAATCATAAGCACCAACTTCTACTTATTATTTTTCAAGTATTAATTTGAAAAACTTAATTCAACTTTTATATAAAAAGGCTAATTCTTGAAACTTAAAGAACACTGTTCTATAAAATCAAAATGAATTGTTCAAATTATTTTATCTACTTGATGATAGTAAAAGAAACAGAAATTAAAAACGTCCACCAAAGTAAGTTTAAGTTATGCTTTTAAGGTTAAAAATTATTTTTTAATCTTAAATTATTGTTGATTTTAGTTCTATGAAAATTTATCCTTTAAATTTAAAAAAACCAGTTAAATAAAATTCATAATAAAGTAATTTTAAAATCTATATTTGTTGTTGTAAAGTAATTAGTTAATTTAGCTATTTGGGTAATTAAAAATTAATTTCTAAACATTTTGTATGAAAAAGTCAATTTTAATAATTTTATCAACCGTCTTTTTAATGATTATCACTTTTTTTTGTGTAGATGACAAATCTAAAATAATTCCTAAAGCCAATAATATCGTTACAGATGCCGTTTTGTTTTCTTTGATTACAGAGTCTGGATATTCATTTTATGTTGGCACTCCTTCTATAACTGCTGCAAAAGGCAATAGTCCACACGGATATGAACGAGTACGTTTTAATTCGATAGCTAAAAGTGCTTTGGATTCATCTGGTAAATTGCCCAAAGGAAGTCAATTTCCAAAAGGATCAATTATAGTAAAAGATATATATACGGGTATAAATGGTTCAATAAATTTGTATGCCGTAATGAAAAAAGATGAAAACTCTTCACAAGCAGGAAGTAATTATTTATGGGCTGAGTACGATAACAAAGGATCGGTTGTTTATAGCATAAATGAAAAAGGTTCAGGTTGTATTAGTTGTCATAGCGGAGGAGCAAGTAGAGATTTGGTTCGCACTTTTGATCTAAACTAAATCGTTTTTTTTTTAATCTATAATAACCAATTTTTGTGATTTTGGTATTTTTAGTTTAAAAGAAAAAGTTGTGCCTTTATTTATTTTACTTGTAACAGATATTTTAGTATGATGAAGCTGAAGTACATGGTCTACGATTGCCAAACCCAAACCTACTCCACCTTTATCTTTAGAACGGCTTTTTTCTACTCTATAAAAACGTTCAAAGATTCTAACTAAATGCTCTGGTTCTATACCTGGACCATCGTCTGAAACAGAAACAAATAAAAATTCTTTATCCAAACTGAGAGAGATTTTGAGTTTTCCATCTTCTTTGCCATATTTTATTCCATTGTCAATAAGGTTAGTAAAAACTTGCCTTAATCTTAGGGGATCTCCTTTAACAGTTATTTTTTGATTAAATTCGGATTGTAATTTCAGCTTTATTTGTTTTTTATCTGCTTTATCTTCAAGTTGTTCGAATATTTCATAAATCAAATCGTCAATTATGAAATTTTCAAAATGCATTTTGATATCCCCAGTTTCCATTTGAGAAAGCGTAAGCACATCTTGAACCAAAAAGTTTAGGTTATCTAAACTTTTTGCAGCTTTTTTGAGGAATTTTTCATTTACATTTTTATCATCTAAAGCACCATCAAGTAGGGTGTGGATAAAACCTTGAGCAGCAAAAATAGGTGTTTTGAGTTCATGAGAAATATCAGCTAAAAACTCTCTTCTATAGGTTTCTATACTTTTAAGATTTTCTACTTCTTCTTCTTTTTTATCTACATAGTTTGATATTTCTTCGTTAAGTCGCTCGATTGGATTAACAGATTCTCTGATATTTTTTTTGATTATTTTAATGTCCTTTTTCTTAATTTTATCAAGACGCTTATAAATATTTTCTGTTTCTTTAAATAATATTTTTTCTATTGAAAAGATTACTAAAAAATAGGTAGATATAGCAATAATAATTGTGGTAATCATTGCATAAATCCAATTGAAATTAAATAAAAAAATAAAAAGCAAACTATGTACAACAAATTGAAAAAAACTAATGACAATTGAGATTCCTTTTATGGCACTAATCATCCAGTTCTAGTTTATAACCTACTCCTTTTACAGTTTTGATAAAGCCCTCTCCAATTTTTTCTCTTATTTTCCTAACATGTACATCTACTGTACGCGCCAAAACATAAACATCTGTTCCCCAAATATTATGCAATAAATCGTCTCGGGTATAAACTTTGGAAGGATTGGCTGCTAAAAAGTGCAAAAGCTCAAATTCTTTTTTAGGTAGAACTACAATATTTCCATCTATGGAAACGGTGTAAGAAGTTCGATTGATTTCTAATTTACCTATTTTAAAAATATTTTCATCTTTTATTACTTTTTCTTTCTTTTTTCTTGAAATAGCTGAAAGTCTGCTAATTAAAGCCCTTGGTTTTATAGGTTTTATAATATAATCATCTCCTCCAGAATCAAATGCTGCAATCTCTGAATACTCTTCAGCGCGAGCGGTCAAAAATACAATGTGAGAGGTTGAAAGTTCGGGGATTTCTCTAAGTTTACGACAAGTTTCTACACCGTCCATTCCTGGCATCATAATATCTACGATAATTATGTCAGGAATGAAATTTTTAACTATTTCTAATGCCTTTATTCCACTATTTGCCGTTTCTGTAATGTAACCTTCTTTATTAAGGTTGTATTCCAATAGTTCAAGAATATCGTAATCGTCATCAATTATTAAAATTTTATCAGGCTTGTTTGTCATTGTAATAATATCGATTTTGATTAATTATTCTTTTTTTAAAACTTCTTCTAATTTGGCTTCTAAACTAGGTCCACGTAGGTTTTGGGCTATAATTTTACCATTTTTGTCTATCAAATATGTTGCAGGTATTCCTCTTACTCCATAAGTTCTGGCAGCTACCGAACCCCAACCTTTTAAATCGGAAACATGATACCATTTCATTCCATCTTTTTTTATTGCATTAAGCCATTTCCCTTTATCGTTATCTAATGATATACTTAAAATTTCAAAACCTAAAGATTTATATTTATTGTAAGCATTGACTACATTTGGGTTTTCCATGCGACATGGGCCACACCAAGAAGCCCAAAAATCTAGCAAAACGATTTTTCCTTTAAGTTTTGCTAAAGCAAAATTAACTCCTGAAGTATCTGGCAAATTAATTTCTGGAGCCATATCACCTTCCGCAGGTATATTTAGGCCTCTTTTAGTAAGATATGATTTTACAAAAGGATTGCCGGGAAATTCTTTTTTCATCAAAGAGAGCATTTCTTCGTAGCTATTTAACCCAGCTTGAGCAAAAATATTTATCAAAGTCATATAAGTAACCAACCGTCCATTGGTTTTTTCTGGAGCCATATTGATTAATTTCATGGCTGTTTCGTTCATAACGGGTTCGTCCATTTGTATAAATCGTTGAAAATAAAAATTGATTTTTGCTGAAAGCATATCGCCACGAAACATTTGAGGTTCAGAAAAATCACTTGGTTTAATAAAATTTTCTTTATCTGAGCTAGCTGTAATTAAGAATACATCTACAAATCTTGATACAAAATATCCTTTATATTCTTTTGCAAAATCAATTAAAAAATCGGCTCTAGTTTTTTCTATAGAATCGTACTTCGTCTGAAATCCCAGCATGGCTGTGTTTTGAGATTCAGTATCGGCTGGCTTTGATTTGTCCCATTCTTGATATTGTGTAGTCAAAAAACTGATAGACTTTGCGTATATAGACGAATATTTTTTAAATTTTTCTAGTCCTTCATATTCTTTAGAATTTGTAATGACAGTTTCTTCTTCAATTTTTTCAGCATTGCTTTTTACATTTATACTTTCGTTTCCTAAGATAATTAAAGCAGATTTTTCTGTTGTAAAACCAATTCTATAAAAACCCATTCCCAAAGAAGATTTGTATTTAAAAGTATATTTTCCATTTGAAATTTTAGCTGAATCTTTCACTGAAAGCTCTTCTCCCAAATATTCGAATATATATATATTGTTTGAAGGTATTTTGCCAGTTAGTTCTCCTTTAATTGATGTTATTACATCCAAAGCAAAAATTTGTGTAGTAAAAAGTAGTAAAATTAAGGCAAATAACGATTGTTTTATTCTCATGATTTTTGTAAATTTAGTTGGGTTTAGTTTATATTAAAAATATGTGAAACGAGTTTTGCGAATCTTAACTATTTAATAACATTCAAAGGATTTCTTAATCCACTACAGCGATTAATTTCAATTTCAAGGGATCCCAGCACAAGTTCTGCTTTAACTTTTAAAGGAATTTTGTTTAAGTCATCAGATAACCAAAGTTTTAATGGATACTTACCTCTAAAAAGTGAGTTGTAAGGCATTATTGGACTTAATACTCTTGAATTAATTGTTCCAATGGTAGTCTTTAATTTTGTTTTTCCGAAATATATAAGTTTAAAAGTATAACTTGAATCTTCATAAAATGCTTTAATTGATATTGTGTCGTTTATTTTATATTTATCAAAGTTAATTGTTCTTAAATAGTAATAACCGCTTACTAAATCTAAAACGTCATTTGAAATTTTATAAAATTTAGTTTCTTTTCTTTCCGCCTCTACTCTTACATTTCCGTTTATGTGGTCAAAATCCATTTTTTCTTTGTATCTAAACTTATTTTCTTCTTGCGATTTCGAGCTTCTAATAGGTAAAACTGCATTAGTGTCTATGTAAGATTCAAAATAATCATTTACAGGCACCACAAGCGAAAAGGCTCCAACTGTACGACCTAAAATGCTCATTCTATGACATATTCGGTTGTTTATCTTATATAATTTTGTGTCAATATTGATGTCGGCTTCACCAGCTGTTATAAAGCCATAGCCAAGTTTGTAGAATAGTTTTTCACCTTGGAAGTAAGCATTTTGATTAATTTTTCTATAATCATTTTGTACTCCTTTTGAAGACGACAAAATGATTATAGAAAGAAATAGTAAGATGTTTATTTTATTAAAAAACATTGATTCTGAAAATAGAATTGGTTTAATCTATTTGTTTTTCTCTCCTTTTTTGAGCATTTACGTAAGAACGCCATGCAAAAGGGTTTATAAAACTAATGTTTGGTGCTAAATAATTATAGGAGTAGCCTTCTTTCATATCTCTGTAATATTTTTCAGAAGTTTGATCATTTTGTAATCGATTGTATCTGCTAAGATTGGCTACTAAAGCTGGATCATATTGTTCTATAAGACCTGAGCGACCTTGGTCAGGAAGTTTTAATGCCAAAAAAGCTTGTTTAAAAAGTTCCTCAGAATAATAAGGATATACATCTATTACAGGCAACATTAATGTATCTTCTGTTAAACGAATAAATGCAGTAACACTTTTTTTATCATTATATTTTATTATTATACTTTTGGGTTTATAACCTAAAGTAGTAACAACTACGCTATCATTAGGTAAAACTGGCAATGAAAAATAACCTAAATAGTTGGTAATTACACCTCTACCAGCTTTTGGAATATAAACGTACACCGATGGCAAACCATAAACGCTATCATTTGCAAAAACTATTCCTGTAAATTGCATGATTGGCACAGAGCCACCTTGAGCATAAAGATATTTAGAACTGATAAAAAAACTAGCAATCAAAAATAATTTCAAAATTGTTTTTTTGTTCGTAGGCATTTTTAAATTTATTATGGTTCAAATTTCGTACTTTTTTTTCAAAGAACAAATTTTGAAGTATGTAAAATGTAAATATGAACTGATTGTATTTTTGTGAATTTGAATCGAATCTTTTTTAAAAAAACTCAAAAAAGTTGCCTTAAAGTTACGTTAAAATAAAAATATACCTATTTTTACGCATTAAATTATAAATCAGAACTTTATGTTATTATAAAGTTAGTTTTTTTGGTTTATAAAAATAAATAATATTAATATAGCAAAAATTATTAAAATTTGAAGCAAATAATGCTTTCTATTAAAAAGAATTTATTTCTCCTTTCGTTAATTCTCGTTTTTATTTGTGGTAAGCCTTTGTTTGCTCAAAACGACATAGATGCAGTTGCATTAGCTGATGAAATGTATAATTATGGAGATAAAAAAGATGCCTTAGATGTTTATTTGCAGGCATTACAATTTAATCCTAATAATGTAAGAGCCAACTACATGATAGGGATTTGTTATTTAGAAACTACTAACAAAGAAAAGTCCGTAACATATTTTTTAAAATCTTTAAGTATTTATCCAAAATATAACGATGAAATTTATTTTAACATTGGTCGTGGTTATCATTTTGGCAATGATTTTGATAAAGCCATTACTTACTACAACAAATACATTGAATACTTAAGAAACCAAACTGATAAGTATAAAAATAAAGAAGAAATACCTAGAAGTGTTTTGATTCAAAAAACAGAGAAAAAAATTATTGAATGTCAAAACGCAAAAAATGCTTTTTTAGCTCCCATTAATATAAGAATGAAATTGCTTGGAGAAGAAATTAATACATCTTATCCAGATTATTCCCCAGCCATTACGCCAGATGAAAAGATTATGATTTTTACCTCCAGAAGACAAGGGTCTACAGGTAAAAAGAAAGATAAAGATAATGAGTTTTTTGAAGACATCTACATGAGTAAATTTGAAGATGGTGCTTGGGGGTATGCTAAAAATTTAGGAATACCAATTAACTCAGAATTTCATGACGGAAGTATAGGGATTTCAGCGGATGCAAAAACTATTTTTTTATACCACTCTTCAAACGGTGGAGATATTTTTTCTAGTATAAAACAACCAGATGGTACTTGGAGCGTTCCAGAACCAATGAAAGGTAAAATAAACTCAAAAGGAAACGAGCCTTCAGTATTTTTTTGCACAGATGGCAAAACATTGTATTTCTCTAGTGATAGAAAGGGAGGTTTTGGAGGGCTAGACATATATAAATGTATTTTGGATTCTAAAGGAGAATGGTCTGAACCAGTAAACCTTGGGAAAGAAATTAATACACCTTTTGAAGACGACTGCCCTTATTTTGAAGCTAAAGATAGTACTTTATATTTTAGTTCAAATGGTCATAAAAACATCGGTGGTTATGATATTTATAAAACTAAAATTAAAAGAGGAACTTGGTCCTTGCCAGAAAATTTAGGTTATCCTATTAATACTACAGATGACGATATATATTTTGCTATTTCTGGTGATGGAAAACATGGCTACTATTCTTCAGCAAAATCGGATGGATATGGAGAAAAAGATATTTATGTATTAGATTTAGACCCTAAAGAAGAAAAATTTGATTCTTCTCAAATTACAAGCCGTTTAGTAGATAAAAAGAAAGAAGCGTCTAGCTCTAACATTAACGATAATTCTAGCTCTCAAATCATTCAGTCTAGAAACTTACCCACTACTTTTAAAGCAACTACTAGTCCTCCTACCGCATCAAACGCTAATAGCTCTAATACAAATACCCAAATAGTTACTGAAAAACCTAAAGAGACATTAACCGTTCAAACTTCAGTTAAAAAAGAAGAAAAGACTAAAGAGATAATAAAAATAATAGAAGAACCCAAAATTCAACCAGTTTTAGTAGTAACAAAGGAAAATACTACAGCTAAAACTGAACCAAAAGAAGTAGTTGAAGAAAATCAAAAGGCAATCATTTATTCAAGTTCTGAAAAGCCAGACCCTAATTACAAACCAGCATTAAATCCTGAAACTATAAAAAGCAAAACATACAATTTAAATACCTTGCCCAAAAAGAGGTTAGCTGTAGGAATGAGAACTATATTAAGAAATGTTTACTTTGATTACGATCAATCAATATTGAAACCAGAATCTAACATTGAATTAGATGCTTTGCAAAAGTTTCTAAAAGAAAACCCTTCAGTTTTAATTGAGTTGGGTGGTCATACCGATAGCATAGCAAATGATGAATATAATATAAGTTTATCACACAGAAGAGCCCAATCGGTTTCAAGATATTTGATTAATAAAAATATTGATTCATCAAGATTGATTCCTAATGGCTATGGAGAAAAATACCCATTAGCTACAAACGATGATGAAGAGGAGGGTCGAGAATTAAACAGAAGAACAGAGTTTATCATACTTAAAAAATAAAAATTTGTCGCAACTCATTGAAGATATTGAAATTATAGACCTCAGAAATCTGATACACGTAATTCAATCTCAGTACAACTATGATTTTTCAAATTATGCGATTTCTTCTTTCAAAAGAAGAGTAATTAGAGTAATAGAAATCTATAAACTAGGTTCGGTAAAAAGGCTAATTGAACGCGTGCAATCGGAACCGAAGTTTTTTAAAGATTTTTTATCAGAAATTACTGTTAATGTTACAGAAATGTTTCGAGATCCAACGTTATGGAGGGAATTGAGAGATAAATTATTGCCAGAAATATATTCTAAACTAAAAGAAGTAAAAATATGGCACGCAGGATGTTCTTCAGGTGAAGAAGTTTTTAGTATGGCTATTTTGCTCAAAGAATTAGGCTTAACAAAAAGAACTCACATCGTTGCTACTGATATAGATCACAATATAATTAGCAAAGCAAAAGAAGGGAAAATCTCTCTTAAAAATATGCTAGATATAAATGATAAAAATTACACACGTTTTATGCCAAGTAATTCTTTATCTAATTACTACAAAGTAGATAATAATTACGCCTTTTTAGATAAAACCTTGGTTGAAAATACAGTTTTTAAAGAGCATGATTTAGTTAAATCAGAAGTTTTTACAAAGTTTGATTTGATTTTATGTAGGAACGTAATGATTTATTTTAGTCAAAGTCTACAAAATGATGTTTTAAATAAATTTCATCAAAGTCTTTTTATTGGAGGTCATTTAATAGTAGGTTCAAAAGAAAGCATTTCTTGGTGCGATGCCAATGTGAAATTTGGTATAGTAAATTCCGAAGAGAAAATTTACAGAAAAATTAAAGACTAGTTTCTACAATGTTGAAATCTTTAAACTCTCCTTCTGTAGAAGAAAATACAAAATACAAAGCTATTGTAATAGGAGGCTCAGCAGGAAGTTTTCAGGTAATGGTAAAAATTTTATCTGAAATATCTAATACAATGGATTTGCCAATTATTTTATGCTTACATAGATTAAAGCATATCAGAAATGGTTTTGTTGAAGCATTACAAATAAAATCAAGAAAAAAAATTATTGAACCCGAAGATAAAGAAAGTTTAAAAAAAGGCAATGTTTATTTAGCGCCTTCAAATTATCATTTGTCTTTAGAATTGGGTAATAAATTTGCTTTATCTACCGAAGATATGGTAAATAATAGTCGCCCTTCTATAGATTTAACAATACAATCATCTTCTTACGTTTTTAAGGATAAAATAATTGGCATAATGCTTTCTGGAGCCAACAAAGATGGGGCATTAGGAATGAGTATTCTTAAAAAAAGAGGCGGTTTTTGTATAGTACAAGATCCTTTAGAAAGCACCATCAATACCATGCCGAATGCAGCCATAGAACAAGCAAACCCGGATAGAATTTTGAATACTGATGGTATTATTAAACTTTTAAATTCTTTGAAATTATCATAATGCTAGAGAGAGTTTTACTTACATTCACTTTGTTTTTTAATTTAATAGGATTTTACTGTGCTTTACATTATAAACACAATTTACCAGCTTTAAATAATTGGATGTATTTTTGTTTTTTTATGAGTTCGGTTGCATTATTTTGGGCTTTAAAGCCAAACGTTACAAAGAATAGCTATAATGTAATTCAAAAAAAAGAAGTTGAAAACATCCAAAACCATAACCTACATCATTCAGAAGAATTAAATTTAAAAGCTCAATCTGAAATTATTTATAATCAATTTTTTAAAGGCATTAAAAAAAATGATTTCTTAGAGGGATTTTTCAGATCATTTTGCC
>JAAFJZ010000064.1 GCA_013298205.1 Cytophagales bacterium | reverse complement strand
CCAAAACATCAATTTTAGTATCATCCATAGTTGGGTTTCCTAGCAAAACCCATTCGTTTGGATAAAGATTTTTGATTTCTGTGATGTCGATTAATTGTCCCATTTTATAATTGTTGTTAATCAAGGCAAATTTACAATAATTTTGTATTACTTTCAAATTTAGTGATTTTCTGAACCTTTACAGGCAACAAAATCATTTTTGCCTCATCTCCATTTCCGAAATTTTGTCTTCTAATAGCTTTATTGTTTTTTTATAGAGGTCTCGCTCGGGGTCGGTTACTTTGCCGTTATAAAAATTTGGGGTTTCGATGATGTTGTGTGAATAATTGACTATGCTCAAATTATATAGCCTCAAATGTATATTTGTATTCTTGTAAAGCACCTATTTGTCCTTTAAATGGCGTATTTTTTGTGAAAAAAGATTGCCAAAGACGCAAAAAAGTATATTTGGCGGTATTTCAGATGATGCAATATGTCCTACTTGTGATGTAGGTTTGCTTAAAAGAGTGTATTAGAAATAAATTTGGTTTAATCCAAAAAAGACAAATTGGCTTGTATATGAGTAAAAACATAACTCGTAATCAAAATTAAGGTGTAAATATTATTTTTTGGTTATCGTAAATTCCACTCTTCTATTTAAGGCTTTGCCTGTTTCTGTATCGTTTCCGGCATTGGGTTTATCTTTTCCATACCCTTTTACCGATATTTTTTTCAAATCAATGCCTTTTGAAACTAAATATTTTTTTACATTTTCAGCTCTTTGTAAGCTCAAAACATAATTATCTTTATCCTTACCTACATTGTCAGTATGGCCACCGATTTCGATTTCCAAATTTAGGTTGGCTTGCATGAGTTCTAAAAGTCTATCTATTTCCGAGAAAGATTCATTTTTAAGGTTTACGTTTCCTGTTTCAAAAAATAGATTATTCATTCTTACTGTTTGTCCGATTTCGATTGGCATTAAAGTTAAATTTCTCTCAACTTCTTTATAAGTGCTAACTTCTCTTAAATCTAAATTATCAGAAACGGATGCAAAACCTTCTTTTGATGCCAAGAAGCTATATGTTTTTCCATAAGGAAGCACGATTTCATAAGTGCCATTATCGGGGTTGCTATTGGCTATTCCCACTTCTTTACCCGTGCTTAAATCTTGATAACTCACATTTGCACCCAAAACACCTTGGGTTTTGCCATTAAATACCGTTCCTTTAACCAAGCAAACGGGTTCTGGTCTTAGTTTTTCGGGTATTTTCACTTTATAAAGCTCTCCATTTGTGTTGGAATTAGGTTCATAACCTACCACATACGCGTAATCGCCAGAGGCCGGAAGCGTAAAGTAAGCATCCCAATCGTTGGTATTGAAATCTGGACCCATATTTTCTGGTGTACTCCAATTTTGCCATGTGTCGTCTAGCCTTCTGCTTATATAAATATCGTTATTGCCAAAACTTCCCGTTCTATTGCTTGAAAAATAAAGGGTTTTATTATCTGATGCTAAAAAAGGAGTGCTTTCATCAAAATCTAGGGTATTAATATTTTCACCTAGATTGACAGGTTTGGTAAAAGAGCCATCTTCTTCCATTTTGGAGAAATATAAACTATTAATTCCTCCTTGG
The DNA here is from genome assembly GCA_013298205.1 of Cytophagales bacterium. Lineage (GTDB taxonomy): Bacteria > Bacteroidota > Bacteroidia > Cytophagales > UBA9547 > JAAFJZ01. Next base: position 8,585 of record JAAFJZ010000064.1, on the reverse strand, counting down.
TTTTCTGAAAACGACATAATAATTATTTTGCTATCATTAGAAAGTGATGCATCAAGGTATTCACCTTTATCCATTATTTCTAAATCTTTAATTTGAATTCTTCGTGGTACACCCCAAGCACCCAAAGAGATCTTCTTTGAAAACGAAAATCCTTTACCGCCCCAAGTGCTTAGTAGTAAGGTGTTTCCGTCTGGTGTGATTCCCTCTATAGAATTAGGGTGCTCATCATTTACGGGTTTGCCCAGGTGTGTAGGTGTACCCCACTGCCCATCAGCCTGCAATTCTGAATACCAAATATCAAAAGCTTTATCCATACCAAAATTATCTGGATGCAAATTTCTAGTAAAATATAAGGTTTTCCCGTCTGGTGAGATTTTGGGAGAAAATTCCGCAAATTCAGAATTTATATTTCTTGCTAGTGGAATTCTTGCTTGTGAAAAGCAACTTAAAGTGAAGAAAACATAGACGAAAATAAAAGAAGAAACGAATGTAATTTTCGGGTTCATAGGTTATCAAATAGCTTATTAGCCCGCAATATACAATTAATTGCATGTTTTAAAATATAAATAAAAGACAAAAAGTTTTAAGTATACTTAAAACTTTTGTAATATATTTTAAATATTTTAAGTATACTTATATAATATATACTAAATATATTTATTTTAAATGTAAATAAAATAAATACAAAATAATTATTTTTATTAAGTATATATAAAATAATGTGTAAATTTGTGAATTATTTTAAATGTAGATTATGAGTTTCAAAGTGCCATCTTTCATGCCTCGCACTGAAAAATACCTTAACAAAGTAATTCCTTTTGTAGATAAAAATCTCATTAAGGTAGTATTAGGGCAAAGAAGGGTGGGGAAAAGCTATTTTTTATTCGAAATCATGGGTTTTATTAAAAAAAATAAGTCCCAAGCGCAAATTATATACCTCAACATGGAGCTCATAGAGTTTGAACACATCAAAACCTACTTAGATCTGTCGGAGTACTTAAAAACGCAGATTAAAACAGAAGAAAGACACTATATATTTATAGACGAAATTCAAGACGTAGAAAATTTCGAGAAGATATTGAGAAGCTTGCAAGCAGAAGGTGTGCATGACATTTACATAAGTGGAAGTAATGCTTTTTTGCTTTCAGGTGAGCTTTCTACTTACCTGAGTGGCAGGTATATAGAAATACATTTGCATACGCTTTCGTATAGTGAGTTTTTGAGGTTTCATAAATTAGAAGAGAGCAACAAAAGCTTTTTGCTGTATTTGCAATTGGGAGGCTTACCATTTTTAATCAATCTTGAGCTCAAAAAAGAAATTGTTTTTGAATACATAAACAGTATATATGCAGCTATTTTATTCAAAGATATCGTAGCCAGACACCAGATACGTAATGTAGCTTTTTTGGAAAGCTTAGTGAAGTTATTGGCTGATGGTACAGGAAGTATAGTGTCTGCCAAAAGCATAAGCGACTTTCTTAAATCTCAGCGAACAGATATTTCTCCTAATGTGGTACTTAATTATCTTTCTCACTTAGAGCAAGCGTTTTTTGTCAATAAAGTAACTAGAATGGAAATTATGGGTAGAAAACAACTAGAGGTGGGGCAGAAATACTATTTTGAAGATTTGGGTTTGCGCAATTCTTTAATTGACATGGGGAAAATGCTTGAAAATATAGTTTATTTACATCTCAAAATACGTGATTATAAAGTGTTTATAGGAAAAAATGGAGAAAAAGAAGTTGATTTTATAGCCGAAAAAGGAGATGAGAGAATATACATTCAGGTAGCCTATCAAATAGAAAGTGATACTACTCGTGATCGTGAGTTTGGAAATTTATTAGCCATAAAAGACAATTACCCAAAATATGTAATCAGCTTAGATGAAGGGGCTTCAGGCAATGTTCAGGGCGTAAAACATATACACATTCGGGATTTTCTGTTGAATACATATGAAAACTAAGGTCTGTAGTTTCTTCAATTTATCTAAAGCTTTTTTTAATGCGTTTTTACTATAATTTCGGTTAAAATCGTTTCATAACAAAGAATTTTAACTGAAACAAAACTTATTCGTGAAAGCATAGCTATCTTTGGCACAAAAAGCAAGCACAATTTAAGCATGATCAAAGAAGTTAGAGTACGATTTGCACCTAGTCCCACGGGTGCATTACACATAGGGGGCGTAAGAACAGCACTTTATAATTATTTATTTGCCAAAAAAAGCAATGGAAAATTTCTTTTAAGAATAGAAGACACGGATCAAACTCGCTATGTGCCTGGCGCAGAGGAATATATTTTGGAAGCACTTGCTTGGCTTGGCATTTCACCCGATGAAGGTCAAGGAATAGGTGGCCCGGATGCACCTTATCGCCAATCGGAAAGAAAGCCCATGTATAAAGCCTACGCACAACAATTAATAGATGCTGGTTTTGCTTATTATGCTTTTGATACGCCAGAAGAGCTAGACGCTATGCGTGAAAGACTCAACAAAGCGGGTGTGCCGAATCCTCAATATAACGCCATCACTCGTGCTACGATGAAAAACTCTCTCGTTTTACCTCAGGAAGAAGTAAAACAACGATTGGATGCCGGTGATGCATATGTAATAAGAATTAAAATCCCTAGAAAAGAAGAAGTTCGGGTAAATGACATTATAAGGGGTTGGGTTTTGGTTCACTCATCTAGCTTGGATGATAAAGTACTGATGAAATCTGATGGAATGCCTACTTATCACCTTGCCAATGTAGTAGATGACCATTTGATGCGAATCACGCACGTAATTCGTGGTGAAGAATGGCTACCTTCAGCTCCTCTTCATGTGCTTTTATATAAATATTTAGGTTGGGAAGATACTATGCCTGAATTTGCTCACTTGCCACTTTTACTCAAACCTGATGGAAACGGTAAACTTAGCAAAAGAGATGCTGATATGCATGGATTTCCCGTTTTTCCGCTTCAATGGCAGCCAGCTGGTGCTGAAAAAACCATAGGGTTTAGGGAAGAAGGATATTTGCCCGAAGCTTTGCTTAATTTTTTGGCATTTTTGGGCTGGAACCCTGGCACACAACAAGAAATATTTAGCTTAACGGAATTGGTAGAAGCCTTTACCTTGGAAAAAATAGGAAAAGCAGGGGCTAAATTTGATATAAACAAGGCAAATTGGTATAATCAGCATTATTTAAGAGGAATGGAAAATTCCGCTTTGGGTGCGATTTTAAAAACGGATTTGGAAAAAAAAGGAATCAATACGAGCCTAGAATCAGCCCAAGAAATCGCTTCTTTACTAAAGGAAAGAATAACTTTTGCGAAAGAAATGGTAGCCGAAGGTGAATATTTTTTCAAAAGTCCGAAAGAATACGATGCCGTATTAAGCCAAAAATGGAGTGCAGAAGCGTCTGAAGTTTCTTTGGCGTTTGCTGATAAATTAATTTCTATTGCTACAGAAACGAGTGCAGAGGAAATTAAACACATTTTGCACGAAATTGTAGAAAATCAAAAACTAAAAATAGGAAAAGTATTACAACCCATCCGAATTTTAATCACAGGAAAGCCCGCAGGTCCTGATTTAATGCAAATCATTAAAATAATAGGTACAAATGAAGCAAGCGAACGACTAAAAAAGGGTGTAGAGTTTGCGAATAGGGTTTAAATTTTTTTAAAACATAGTTTTAAATGTAGTTTGATTTAGCAGGATTTAGGATTATGTTGGTTTCAACTTAAATACCGAAATCATCCTGTTAATGTTGAGGATTATAAAAAAACAACAAATACCAACAATAAATTATTTTTGGACATTAAAGAAATTGATAGGCAAAATACTAAGAATGAAAAAGAATGACAGTGTTTAGATAGTATTTATAAAAGGCAGGCGGAAGTAAGCGATTGAACATTTGATTTTCAAATTCCAGTCTTCATAAATACTCAACCTTTTTTGCAAAATAGTAAGCGACACTTTCAATTTTTAACTACATTGAAAGTAAAAAGAAAACCCCTAACTTTGCATAGATAAAAATGAAAACAAATGAGCAAGCAATTAATAAGGTTTGACTGGGCGATTAAAAGACTTTTAAGAAACAAAGCCAACTTTGTTGTACTTGAGGGTTTTTTGAGCGAACTTTTGTTTGATGCTATAAAAATAGAGCAAATAATTGAAAGTGAATCAAACCAAGAAACTGAAGACGACAAATACAATCGAGTAGATATTTTGACTCAAAATTCAAAAAATGAACTCATTATTATTGAAATTCAAAGCACTTACGAAATCGACTATTTTCAAAGAATGAGCTATGGCGTTTCAAAAAGCATTACAGAAAATCTAAAAGTTGGACAAAAATATTCAGAAGCTAAGAAAGTAATTTCTGTCAATATCGTTTATTTTGATCTAGGGCAGGGAAATGATTACGTTTACAAAGGAAAAACAGACTTTAGAGGACTTCACCAAAATGACATATTAGGACTTTCAAATAAACAAAAAATAACTTTTCAAAAAGATTACGTTTCAGACATTTTTCCAGAATATTATCTATTGAAAGTGAATCAGTTTGACGACATTGCAAAAGACACTTTGGATGAATGGATTTATTTTTTGAAAAATAGCGAAGTAAAAGACGAATTTAAAGCCAAAGGATTAAAAGAAGCAGGCGAAGTTTTAGATATTATGAAACTTGACAAAGAAGACAAGTATGGTTATGATCGTTATTTAGACAGTTTATCTTTAAAAGCCAGTGAAATATTTTCGCTTCAAACAGAAGCTGAATTTAAAGTTCGCGAAAATCGAGATGTGGAAATTGCAATAAACGGAATAATAGAGAACTTTGATAATACAACAATATCTAAGATTACAAAATTATCAATTGAATTTATTGAAGAATTAAGAAATAAAATGAAAAAATAAATATTAGCACAACATTTAGCCAATTCTCGAAAAAGCCTATTTTTGATTACTGAAGTAGATAAGTGTTAACATTTGAGTGTCAAATTCAAGCCCTTCATTAGATTTTTTCAAAAACTAAAATTATTTTAGCAAACCAACCTTGTTCAAATTTGAATGATAAATTAAATCCCCTCTTTATTGCCTTATTTTTTTTGACATTTTCGAGTTTGGCATTTGCGCAAACAAAACAAGTAAGCAATGTCAAAGCCAATTTTTTCAATCCATCGATTCAAAAAGATTCTTTCAATATCTTCCATTACGAGCTTAAAATTGATGTCGCCTTAAATTTACAATCTATTTCAGGTCAAAATACGATTTCATTTCAGGTTTTAAAAAAAATTAATCGCTTGAGTTTAGATTTTGTAAAGAGGATGCAAGTAGATAGCATTCTTTTAGGCAAAGAAAAATTAGTGTTTAATCGAATTGAAGACAAGGTTTGGATTGATTTCCCTCAATACCTAAACGAAAAATCGCTTTGTCAAATCACAGTGTTTTTTAATGGTACACCTCAAGAAGCTAAAAATCCGCCTTGGGAGGGAGGTTGGGTAAGAAAAAAAGATTCTTTAGGTCGCAAATGGCTGGGCACAGCTTGTCAAGGTTTGGGCGCATCTTCATGGTGGCCTTGCAAAAATGATTTGACTGACGAACCCGATAGCTTGGATATGCTTATCAAACTTGATTCTAATTTGGTTTGTGCTGCAAATGGAAATTTGCAATCTATTAAATCATGTGAACCTGATAAAAAAGAATACCATTGGAAAATTAGCACACCCATAAACGTGTATAACGTGAGCATAAATGCAGCCAAATACCAAATCATTCAAGATACTTTTACTGATTCACATCAAATTAAAACTCCACTAAGCTATTATGTTTTAGATTACCACAAAGTCAAGGCGCAAACTCATTTCAAGCAAGTCAAAAACATTTTAGCATTTTTTGACCAGTATTTTGGGCATTACCCATTTTACAAAGATGGCTATAAGCTCATCGAAACGCATTATTGGGGCATGGAACATCAGTCTGCTATTTCGTATGGAAATGATTTTAAAAACAATAAATGGGGTTTTGATTACATTCTTTTGCACGAAAGCGCACATGAATATTGGGGCAATAGTCTCACTTGCACAGACAATGCAGAGCTTTGGCTACACGAAGCTTTTGCTACTTATACCGAGGCTTTATATGTCAGGCATTTAAGTGGAGAAATGAAATATTTAGCCTACCTAAATTCTCAAAAGAAATACATCAGCAACCAATTTCCCATGGTAGCCAAATATGGGATAAACTTTTACAATCCCAATCAAACAGATATTTACTACAAAGGATCTTGGTTTTTACATACTTTGCGAAATTCTTTTGCTCAAGATAGTACTTGGTTTGAGCTTTTGAAAAATTTATGTTTACGGTATAAGTATCAAAATATAAGCACTTTACAGCTCATTTCACTTATTTCAAAAATGCAATTTTTTGACTACACAGCCATATTCAAACAATATTTGCTCAATACCGAAATCCCTGTTTTAAGGCTAAAATTTCAAAATGAAATCTTGTATTATTCTTGGGATAAATGCAATAAAGATTTCGATTTACCTATTAAATTGCAAGGTTTTGATCTAGTTTTGTTTCCCACAACAAAGTTAAAAAAACTTAAAATTGATAATTTCACTACTAATATGATTCCAGAAGGTTTGTACAAAATAATTCTTAAAAAATAAATGTTTTTCATTTTCTCTAAAATTTTGTCATTTTTAACTACGCCCTTGGTATGGGTAATTTCTGTGCTTGTTTTTGCCTTAGTACAAAAAAATAAAGCCAAAAGAAATTGGCTTTTAATGCTCACTGTAGTGTTTTTTTACATTTTTGCAAATGGCTATATTGTGAAAAAAGTGTACCAATATTGGGAACCAGAGCCGATGTATTTCTCGCAAATCAAACAAAATCAATACGATATAGTAGTCGTGATGGGTGGCTACATCAATACCAAACTCAATACAAAAGACAGAATCAACACCTTTGGCTGCACAGATAGATTATATCATGCAGTAGATTTATATTTAGCAAAAAAAACGAAAAAGATATTGGTTTCAGGTGGAAACGGTCATATTTATGGAGGAAAAAACTCGGAAGCTGATTTGTCATGCAAGCTACTTTTGAAAATGGGCGTGCCTCAAAAAGACATTATCATAGAAAATCAGTCTAAAAACACCTACCAAAATGTACTGTTCTCTTTGCCATTAATTAAAAAAAGTGATAAAGTTTTGATTGTTACTTCCTATTGCCATTTACATCGGTCGAGTTTGTGCTTCCAAAAACAAGGCATTAAAGTAGATTTATTTGGCACTTGCCCTATGTACGACCATCTTTCAAAATTTGAATGGACAGATTTATTCCCTAATTTGGAAAATTTAGTAACTTGGGAAAGCGTAATGCACGAATGGATTGGGATTTTTACCTATTTTTGTATGGATTACATCTAATTTGCACGTATAGATTTTTCAAAATAAATAGCTCATATACTTGGGCGTGCCCCGTTGGGTCGGGCTATCGCTACAAGTCCGCACTCGTGCCTCGTTTGCGTGCTTTTCGCTCTATCCCTCACGCTTATTGTGGGTAAAAAACTAAAATTTAATAAGTAAATCTTGAAAAATATTAAATTAATGAGCCTTAATCTAATATTTAAAAACGATTTTTGAATCTTTTAGTAGGAATGTTGTTATTTGCTTAAAATATCGAATTATTTATGCGTCATTTACTTATTTTACTATTTATAACCCTGTTTCATTTCAACTTATCTGCTCAATCCAAACTCGAAAATCCTGTAACTTGGAAAGTTTTCCTAGCTAACACCCCTAGCCAAACAGGAGAAGAGTGTGATTTGATTTTTGAGGCACAAATTGAAAAAGGTTGGTATATGTATTCTTCTGATTTTGATCCCAATCTCGGGCCTATGCTTACAGAAATTACTTTTACAAGTTCCGATTCATATCTGCTAATAGGTAAATTATCACCTCAAAAACCCAAAAGAAAATTTGATGAAGTTTGGGGAGGGGAAATTACTTATTTTGAAGGAAATGGAAAATTTATCCAAAAAATTAAAACACGCAAATCGCCTTTCAAACTCAGTGGAAGCATATCTTATCAAGCTTGTATAGATTCTAAATCGGGTGGAAAATGTATACCTGGCACATTTGATTTCACGATTCCAGAAGCCACTTTAAAGCAAGGAAAAGCAGTAAAAATTGAAGTACCTGAAAAAACTAAAATTGAACCAATTCAAAAATATAATAATCAGGTCGAAAACAAAGAGCCTATAGTTGCGCCCAATAAAAATCTTGAAATACCAACTTCAGATACAAATTCGGTAGCAAACACTGAAAACATTCCAAAGAGCAATAAAGAAATTAGCGCAACTCCCCTTAATGAATCTCAAAATGAAAGCCTTTGGGAATTGTTTTTTATTGCGTTTGGCGCAGGCTTACTAGGTTTACTTACGCCTTGCGTTTTTCCTATGATACCGATGACCGTAACTTTTTTTCTCAAAAAAGATAAAAGCCGTTTGAAAGCCATTACTGATGCCGCTATTTATGGCTTGTTTATAGTATTGATTTACACCGCAATAGGCTCTATTGTAGCCAAGCTTGCAGGTGCT
>JAAFJZ010000063.1:5491-10205 GCA_013298205.1 Cytophagales bacterium | reverse complement strand
TGTAGGTGCAAAAATAGGCGATTCTATAGTTTTTGATTTAAAAACACTTTTCGAAGAAGAATCTTCTTTGAAGTATTTGTTTGAAAAGGATACAGATGTTTCAAATTTAAAAGATCTTAGTATTTCAATCACTAAAATAAACGGAAAACAAGCTGCTAACTTAGACGAAAACTTTTTTAATTCTATTTTCCGTAAAGAAGAAACCAAAATTACTGATTTAGATACATTCAAAAAGCGTGTAACTGAAGAGTTAAGTCGTCAAAATGAAGATTCAGAAAGACAGCAGCTTAAAAATGATGTAATTGTTTACATTAGAAAAAACACCTCTATTGACATTTCTGAAAACTTTGTAAAAAAATGGGCTTTAAAAAACATTAAAGAAACCGAAAATATCGATCAAGAAATTGAACCATTAGTAAAAGAAATTACTTTAGTAGAAATAGACAATAAAATTATAAACGATTTCCCATCTGAGGTAACCGAAAAACAAGTTCTATCAAAAGCAGTTATAGCTATGCGTAATAATATAGGAATTCAGGATGCATCTTATGACCATTTGTTGATAGAATCTGCTAAAAAAATGATTGCAGACAAGAAAAGCGATCAATTTCGTTCTTTAGTTCAAGCAAGTTATTTTGAAAATGCAGTATCTCAATTAATAGAAAAAGTAAAAGTTTCAGAAAAAGAAGTGAGTTTAGACGAATTTATTGACATTGTAAATCCAAAAAAATAAAATATGAATTTCGGACAAGAATTTAGAAGTTTTGCCACAAAGGGGCAAGGTATCAGCAGTTTGGTTGTAGACCAATTTGTTTCCAGTGTAAATGGAGCACATCAAATCAATAACCTCACACCAAACATCATTGAAGAGCGTAAAATGAATGCCGTAGCGATGGATGTCTTCTCTCGCTTAATGATGGATAGAATTATTTTCTTGGGTGTAGCCATAGACGATTATGTAGCCAACATTGTGCAAGCACAATTGCTTTTCCTACAATCTACTGATGCAAAAAAGGATATTATGATTTATATCAATAGCCCAGGCGGTTCGGTATATGCTGGTCTTGGCATATATGACACCATGCAATTTGTAAGCCCAGATGTCGCTACCATTTGTACTGGCTTGGCAGCTTCAATGGGAGCCGTGCTTTTGGCAGGTGGACAAGCAGGAAAACGTTCTGCACTTCCTCATTCAAGGGTTATGATTCATCAGCCATTGGGTGGTGCGCAAGGACAAGCTTCTGATATAGAGATTACGGCTAAAGAAATTCAAAAGCTAAAAAAAGAGCTTTATGACATTCTTGCCAAACATTCTGGAAAAGATTATGAAACCATTTGGAAAGATTCAGACAGAGATTACTGGATGAAGGCTGAAGAAGCCAAAACCTATGGTTTGATAGACGAAGTTTTATATAAAAATTAATATTAAAGTAATTTAAAATAGATGGCAGCCGCTATACATTGCTCTTTTTGTGGCAAAACAAAGAAAGAATCAGTTTTGATTATTTCAGGACCCAATGCGCATATATGTGATAAATGTATAGCTCAAGCAAATACGATTTTATCTGAGCAGAATCGCAGTATAAAAACCAAAGATAGTTTTAAACTTTATAAACCTCAAGAGCTAAAAGCTTACTTAGATCAATATGTTATTGGTCAAAATGACGCAAAAAAAGTACTTTCGGTAGCCGTTTATAATCATTATAAAAGATTAGAACAAAATGATGATGAGCCAGAAGTTACGATTGAAAAATCTAATATTCTAATGGTAGGTGAAACAGGAACTGGTAAAACATACCTAGCAAGAACGCTAGCAAAAGTGATTGATGTACCATTTTGTATAGCTGACGCTACAGTACTAACAGAAGCTGGTTATGTAGGTGAAGATGTGGAAACTATTTTAACACGACTTCTTCAAGCATCAGATTACAATGTAGAAGCGGCACAAAAAGGCATAGTTTATATTGATGAAATCGATAAAATAGCGAGAAAAGGAGATAATCCTTCAATTACAAGAGACGTAAGTGGAGAAGGCGTACAACAAGGTCTTTTAAAGCTGTTGGAAGGTACAATTGTAAATGTACCTCCTCAAGGCGGACGCAAACATCCAGACCAAAAAATGATAGCTATCAACACAGAAAATATACTTTTTATCTGTGGAGGAGCCTTTGAAGGTATGGATAGAATCATTCAAAGAAGAATCGCTACAAGACCATTGGGCTTTAATTCTAAAATACAAGAAAACAGCAAGCTTGTAAAAACTGAAAATCCTTTAAAATACGTTTCTAGTTTGGATATTAAATCATTTGGTTTGATTCCAGAACTGGTAGGTCGTTTGCCCATTGTAACATTTTTAGATCCTCTAAACCATGATTCTCTCAAAAAAATTCTTGTAGAACCGAAAAATTCGATTGTAAAACAGTACAAAAAACTGTTGAAAATGGAGAAAGTCGAGCTCGAATTTGAGGTTGAAGCACTAGATTTTATAGTTGACAAAGCCATGTCATTCAAATTGGGAGCTAGGGGATTACGCTCAATCTGTGAAACTATATTAACAGATGCTATGTTCGATTTACCAAGCGAAAGCAAACCAAATTCTAAATTTTTAATCACAAAAGAATATGCTGTTACTCAATTTGAAAAAAATAGTCAATTAGACACCTTGGCTGCTTAAATTAGAAAGGAAAAAAAATCTGATTTTTTCAAATTAAATCTTTAAAAGACAAGCCCAATCTTTAATTTTGGGCTTGTCTTTTTTGTTTATCATAACCTATCTCGTTTTTGCGAATGAAAAATTTAGAAACTAACTTCTCTCCTACCCAACGTCCACGAAGAAATAGAAAAAGTGAAGTCATTCGCAGCCTCGTGCAAGAAACACGATTGGACATAACAGATTTTATATTCCCGCTTTTTGTCATAGAAGGCTCAAATAAAAAGATAGAAGTGGCTTCTATGCCCGGAATATATAAATTTAGCTCAGATTTATTGCTAGAAGAAATCGCTTCTTGTGTAAAAATTGGCTTGAAATCATTTGTCGTTTTCCCTAATATAAGCGATAACCTTAAAACCCCCTTTGCTACAGAGTCTCTAAACTTTGATGGATTGTACCTCAAAACACTTATTGATATCAAAAAAAACTTCCCTGATGTTTGCCTGATGACGGATGTTGCACTCGACCCTTACAGTAGCGATGGGCATGATGGTTTGGTGCAAAATGGAAAAATACTCAACGATGAAACGATAGAAATTCTATGCCAAATGGCTATTGCACAAGCAAAAGCCGGTGCAGATATTATTGGGCCTTCAGATATGATGGATGGTCGAGTAGGGCAAATTCGCAAAGCTTTAGACCAAAATGGGTTTACAGAAACTTCTATTATGTCTTACACAGCCAAATATGCAAGCGCATTTTATGGCCCATTTAGAGATGCTTTGGATTCTGCGCCTAAACATGGAGATAAAAAAACCTATCAAATGAATCCTGCCAATAGAAAAGAAGCACTTTGGGAAGCTGAATTAGATTTTAAAGAAGGTGCAGATTTTTTAATGGTAAAACCCGCTTTGGCATATTTAGATATTATTTCCGATTTGTCAAAATCATTTCCGATTCCTATTGCAGCCTACAATGTAAGCGGTGAATATGCTATGATTAAAGCTGCTGCACAAAAAGGATGGCTAGATGGGGAAAAAACGATGTTAGAGAGTTTGCTTTCCATCAAACGAGCAGGAGCGGATATCATTTTGAGCTATTTTGCCAAAGAAGTAGCGGAACTTATGCACAAAGTAAAATAGAAACTAGCCTTAATTTATGGTAGAAATTTAAAACTGAAATTTGAAATTCTACAAACATTAAAATATCATTCAAAAACACATATATTTGTTTATTAACTCAATTAAAAAATAATCATTTGGTTTTGAAGTTATATATGCCAAAAAAAATATCATTATTCATTTTATTTTTCATTGCAATTGCTAAATTTTCATTTGCTACACACATTGTTGGCGGAAATTTAGAACTCGCAAGTATCACAAGCATTGGCTTTAATTACAGAATAACACTTAATTTTTATTTTGATGTAATGAATGGAAATGTTGATGCAGAACAAGATGAATATGAAGTAAGTGTTTTTGGATTAAGTAATAATGAAAAAGTAGCTTCTTATATGGTTACTAAAAATAATTTTTCTTTTATAAATTACCCTCAAGTACTTTGCCAAAATAAAGTTGTCAAAACTAAAATAATAACATATTCTAAGCCTATTCTTGTAAAAAATTCAGACTTTAAAGACCCGATTGGGTATTATTGGGTAGCTGAGGTTTGCTGCAGAAATGTAAGCATCAAAAATATTAGTAACCCTTTAGAGGCAGGAAATTCATTTTATTTAGAAACACCACCTTTTTTTGTAAATGGGAAACCTTATATTGATAATAGTCCAATATTTTTACCTCAGGAATCAGATTATGCTTGTTTAAATAAAAATACAGTTTTTAAAATTCAAGCTACAGATTCAGATGGCGATTCATTGGTATATCGTTTGGTTACACCGTATTCTGGTCATGCAAATGGCACTAATCCTTTACCTAGCCCAATGCCAAAACCTTATATTCCTGTAAATTGGCTCTCAAATTATAATTTTTCAAGTCCATTTGGAGATTTGGCTACGATAGACCAAAAACTTGGGGTCATTATATTTACTCCCAAAAGCTTAGGTAC
>JAAFJZ010000063.1:0-5481 GCA_013298205.1 Cytophagales bacterium | reverse complement strand
AGAGACAAAAAAAAAATAGGGGTAACAAGGAAAGATATGCAAATTGTTGTAATAGAATGTTTTACAATGAATAAGCCTGAAATTTCATTTAAAGATAACCCGCCAGAATTTGTTATTACTTCACTATCAGATACATGTGTTGGTTTGGTTGTAAAAGGTAATAATGACAATTTGAATTTAAAAATAAATACATACACAAAAAAAATATCTTCAAAATACTATATTACAAGCCCTAGTAATCTATATTTTCAGACCGATTCTTCAATAATAAGTTCACCAAAAGTATGCTTTAAAAAATGCTTAGGAAATGATTTTAGAGATACAATCATGGTAGTTGCTGAAATAAATCGTTGCAATAGTATAAGAAAAGATACAGCTTTTTTACCTTTAAATGTTTCAATCAATAATAGTAACCCAACTTTAACTTCAAATTTTCAAAATGATACTTCAAGTGTAGAAATTGGTGATTCAATGAATCTTGAAATATTATTGAAAGACAATGATTTAAAAGATAATTTAACTTTAAATCTCACTTCAACTTATCCTGATCAGCTTAGTAATATTTTAGAAAAAATCGTTACAAATTCTACAGGTGAAAAAAAATATATTATTAAATGGAAACCCACATGTAGCGATTTTAATAAAGGTGAATATTCTCTCAATTTTAATGGTAGTGATCGAACTTGCCTTTCTAACCATCAAAAATGGCTAAAAGTAAAAATTAAAATAAAAGATAAACCATATTTTCTTCAAGAAAACTTAATACCCAATTTATTTACACCAAATGGAGATGGGATTAATGATGTTTTTAGTGTAAAAATGCCAGAAAATAATTGTTCCTCAAAATTTTTAGGAATTGAAATCGTGAATAGATGGGGAAATTTAGTTTTTAGCGGTACAAATAAAGATTTTATATGGGACGGAAGCAATTCACCAGAAGGAATGTATTATTATTTTATTAATATTAATAACAAAAAAATCAAAGGTTTTGTGCAGATTTTAAGATAGTTACAAGAACCCATTCAAAACTATCTACTTTTTAAAAAAAGAATTAATTTTTTTGTAGCTAAATATCTATGACTGATTTGATTTTTTTCTTCTGTACTCATTTGGGCTAAAGTATGGTTTAAACCATTAGGTTTAAAAATAGAATCATAACCAAAACCATTTTCTCCTATTGGAAATTGGGTAATTTCTCCCTCAAGTTTTCCCTCAAAATAAAACGTTTCATTACCCATCCTTAAAGCAATTACAGTGATAAAAAATGCTTTTCTATCTTTTATATCAGATAAATTACTTAGCAAAAGATTAATATTATCTAAACTATTTCTTTGTTGACCAGCGTATCTTGCAGAAAATATTCCAGGATCATTATTTAAAGCATAAACACAAAGGCCAGAATCGTCTGCAAAGCAATTGATATTTCTTTTCTCAAAAACATAATCAGCTTTTTGAAAGGCATTTTGTTGAAAAGTAAGGCCTGTTTCAGGAATTTCTTCATACAGTTCAATATCATTCAAGCCCAATAAAGAAAATTTAGTAGGTATCATTTTACGAATCTCTTCTATTTTATTGGCATTTGAAGAGGCAAAACACAGAGAATAATTTGAAGATTTATTCATTTTGAAGTTAAAATTTAAGCTTACAAGAATTATTTTAAAAATTAAGTTGCTAATTATCAAATCTTTTTCAGAATATCGAAAATTAAAATTACTTTGCAATTAAAAATAAAATATTGTGCGTTTCGCTGCTGTTGATATAGGTTCTAATGCCATTCGTTGTCAAATATCTCAAGCTATTGAGTATATGGGTACGCTTCAATTCAAAAAAGTTGAGTACATGCGCTTTCCATTCCGATTGGGTGAAGATGTTTTCTTGGATAAAGAAATCTCTAAAGCCAAAGAAGAAAAATTATATAAACTTTTTAAAGCTCTAAAACTGCTTTTTGACCTTTTTGACGTGGATGATTATATGATTTGTGCTACTTCTGCTATGAGGGAATCAAAAAATGGTAGAGATATTGCAGATAAAGTTAAAAAAGAAACTGGAATGGAAATCAATATCATAGACGGACTTAAGGAAGCAGAGCTTATTAATCAAGTTTTAATTCACACATTGCAAAATAATAATTACTTACATATAGACGTAGGTGGAGGTAGTACAGAATTAAATTTGTATTCAAAAAAAGAGAAAATATTGTCAGAGTCATTTCATCTGGGTTCAGTAAGAATTTTAAAAAACAAAGCAGATCAAAATTCGTGGGAAGAAATTCATGATTGGATTACTAAAAATATTTTAGGTAAATATAAAAATATTATTTCAATTGGAACTGGAGGGAATATCAATAAAATCTTTGATTTGTCAGGTAAAAAAGTTCGTAAACCACTAGCTATAAGTGAAATAGAAAAGATTCAAAGTTTAATTAGTAACCACACTTTAGAAGAAAGGATTAGAATCTTGAAACTAAACTCAGACCGAGCAGATGTGATAGTTCCTGCCCTAAAAATTTATGTTTCAGCAATGAAATGGGCTGAATCCACCAAAATGCTCATACCTGATATAGGTTTGAAAGATGGTATCATTCAAGAACTTTACAACCGAAATATGAGTAAAGCTATTTAATTTTGTCAGTTTAGTTATTGAAAAATAAATAAACTGACAAAATTAAAATTAAGAAACCAAAGCTTTAGGATCTGAACCGTATTGATTTTCTCCTTTATCACCTTCAATACAACACAAATAAATATTGTAAAAAGGTATCAAGCAATACCAACCACTTTTGTTTATATCATGCATCCTCCTTATTATAACAGCTATGGCTGGTAAAAGAATTGCAAACTGATAAATTGTTGAAATAAAAGTAATATCAATAGATTTTTCCAGAAAACCAATTAGAATTGAAATTACAAGATTAATCAAATTAAAATACCAAAATTCACTTCTTCTTGATCTGTCATTAAAATTTAAAAAATCTTTTAACACTTTTGTGTAGTAACTTATCTCTTTCATATTGCTTGGGTTTAAGTATGTTTTTTCAAATGTATATTTTTTTCTCAATTATCCAAAGCTAATTATCTTTTTTAATTAAAAAAAATCACAAACTTTTATATGGAACTGAAATTAATATTTTAGATTTGCAAAAAAAAATCATTAATCTTATGACCAGTAGTTTAAAAAGGATATTAATAATCGTAGGTGTAATTCTATTTGCAGTAATTATACTTTATTCATTTTTTGGTGGAAAATATAATTCTATGGTATTAAAACAAGAAGAAGTAACTTCACAATGGGCTCAAGTACAAAATGTATACCAAAGAAGAATGGATTTAATACCTAACCTTGTTAATACAGTAAAAGGATATGCTAATTTTGAAAAAGAAACGTTAGTACAGGTTGTTGAAGCCCGCGCAAAAGCAACTTCTATGAATGTTAATGCTGAAAACCTTTCTCCAGAACAAATCAAACAATTCCAAGGCGCTCAAGACGGATTAAGCTCTGCAATCGGTCGTTTAATGGTTGTGGTTGAAAAATATCCTGATTTAAAAGCAAACCAAAATTTCCTAGAACTTCAAGCACAATTAGAAGGTACTGAAAATAGAATCGCTGTTGAAAGGATGAAATTTAATGATGTAGTTAAACTATATAATCAATACATTCGTCAGTTTCCAAATAACATTTTGAGTGGAATGTACAATTTCCAAACTAAAGGTTATTTTGAAGCAACCGCTGGAGCGGAAAAAGCACCAAACGTAGCGTTTTAATGTCAGCTAATTTTTTCACAGAAAGTGATAAAAAAGCCATCGTAGATGCAATAAAAATTGCAGAGAAAAACACTTCTGGCGAAATTAGAGTTCATATTGAATCTATTTGCAAAGAAAAAAATGTTAACGAGCAGGCTTTAAAAATTTTTTATAAGCTAAAAATGGATAAGACCGAATTAAGAAATGCGGTCTTATTTTATTTAGCTGTAAATGATCGCAAATTTGCATTGATTGGTGATAAAGGCATACATGAGGCTGTTCCGTTTAACTTTTGGGAAACAACAAAAGATGAAGTTCTTTCCTATTTTAAGCTAGGAAAATTTTCAGAAGGCCTTTCTAAAGGCATCATTATGGCTGGAGAACAGCTAAAAACACATTTTCCTTACCAAAAAGACGATATAAATGAACTTTCTGATGATATCTCTTTTGGGTAATAAAAAAATAATTTTAAGCTTTTTATTGCTTCTATTTTATGTAGCAAGTTATGCTCAGGATATTCCTGAAAAACCCAGTCCTCAAAGACTTGTAAATGATTTTGCAGGAATGATGCAAGCTCAAGAAATTTCTACGTTAGAGTCAAAATTAAGAAGCTATAATGATTCCACTTCTACTCAAATAGCAGTAGTTACAGTAAATAACCTTTCTAATTATGAAATTGCTGATTTTGCTTATAGATTAGCTGAAAAATGGCAAATCGGACAAAAAAGCAAAAATAATGGGGTTTTAATTTTAGTTTCTAAAGAAGACAGAAAAGTAAATATTAGCACAGGTTATGGCATGGAAGGTGTACTTCCTGATGCAATATGTAAACGGATTATCTCTAAAGTTATTGTTCCAAATTTCAAAGCAGGAGCTGTTTACAATGGTCTAGATGAAGCAACGACAGTAATGATCGGCTTAGCATCAGGCACATTTAAAGCCGAAAACATTGGCTCAAGTGGGAAATCAGGGTACGGTTTGTTAGTAGTTTTTATTATTTTTGTGGCTGTATTTATATTACCAGCTTTTTTTAAGGCAAGAAATATTCAAAAATCAAGTATTGGCTCAAAGGGCTTAGATATTTTTACAATTTTAATGATGATGAATTCGGGTGGAGGAGGCAGAAGTAGTGGAGGTTTTGGCGGAGGATCTGGAGGAGGTGGTAGCTTTGGCGGTTTTGGTGGAGGTAGCTTTGGTGGTGGTGGAGCAAGCGGTGATTGGTAATTGTTCTAATTGAATTATAAATTCTGTTTTAATTTTTTTATATTGTTTGTTAAACTGCATTTTAGTAAAATGACTGTAAATTTTTATTTAAATTGTTTGAGCTCTTTTAACAATTTATAACTTTAATCTTTTGATTTGTAGTATAAAATTGATTTTATAAATTTGAAAAAAAATTATGGCTGTTCAAAATTTCAATTGGGCTTTAGAATACATAAAGGTCGTTTTTATAATTGTAGCCTCAATATTGGCTTATTTCCAATATTGGAGTGCCGATAAATTTAAGCGTTCACAATACCTAAGTGAATTGTGGCGCAAATTTTACACTTGTGAAAAGCTTGTTAATATTTTTCAAGCCCTTGAGCGAAAAGATAAAGAAGAGTTTGACAATAGTATTACGGCTTCAGATGTTTACCAATATTTAGCTTATTTAGAAGAAATAGTAATTTTTGTTAAATCAAATCCATTTCAAATTCACAAAATAAATCAAAAAGATGTTCTAAATCTATTTCAGTTCCAT
>JAAFJZ010000062.1 GCA_013298205.1 Cytophagales bacterium | reverse complement strand
ATTTACAACCTCGGTAGTGGCACAGCCAGAACATTTGTTGACTTGGCTACGCAAACCTTTAAATCCATGAAAGAAGCGGTAAACATTGAGTTTATAGATACGCCAATAGATATCAGGGACAAATACCAATATTTCACAGAAGCCAATATGCAAAAACTGGCTTCCATCGGCTACAATAAGGCTTTTCACACACTTGAAGAAGGCATAGAAGACTACGTGAACAGGTATTTAGCCAAAAATGAATATTTATAAGTCAATTTATTTCCAGTTAATTTTCTCATTTTCAATATCCTATGCATAAATAAAACCAAATGAGAAAGCTAACAAATATTTGGGCGTGTCCCTATCGGGTCGGGCTATCGCTCCAAGTCCTCGTTCGTGCCTCACTGCGGGCTTTTCACTCTATCCCTCACGCAAAACTTAGTTTCAAAGCAAAATTAAATCGAATTTAATTTTGGAAAATAATTTAAGGAAAAACGTTCCCTTTTTAAGTTTTCTTTCCATGCGCCTCTGCCTAAACATTGCCCTGCAAATGCAAGGCGTAATCGTAGGCTGGCAAGTGTATGAACTTACCCACGATCCTTTTGCCTTGGGATTAATAGGTTTGAGCGAAGTGATTCCAGCCGTTTCTGTATCGCTTTTCGCAGGACATATTGCAGACATTTTTCCAAAAAAAAGAATCATTTTCCTTTGCTTAATTCTTTTGTTTCTATGCTCGGTAGCCATTTTTAGTTTGACATTTTATACCGACTTTGTCATCCAACAAACCCATCTTATATATGGCATCATTTTTTTAACGGGTTTGGGAAGAGGCTTTTTGGGTCCAGCTATTTTCTCTTCTATGCCTTTGTTAGTCAATAAAAATCAATATGCCGATGCCGTAATCTGGAATACCACTTTATGGCATTTTGCAGCCGTTTCTGGACCTGCTTTAGGCGGTTTGATTTTTTCATTTTTAGGCTTTAGCTATTCTTACTTAATAGTTATGATATTGATATTATGTAGTTTATGTATTTTATTTACCATTCATATACCATTTACTGCTTTGAGCAAAAAAGCAGATTCTGTTTTTAACAGCATAAAAGAAGGAATAGATTTTGTGTTTAAAAACGAGCTCATTTTAGCAGCCATTTCATTAGATTTATTTGCTGTACTTTTTGGTGGAGCAGTAGCTCTATTGCCTATTTTTGCCTCCGAAATATTAGACACAGGCGCAAGAGGTCTAGGTATTTTGCGTGCTGCACCAGCTGTAGGTGCCGTTTTTATGTCTGTGATGATAGGTTTTTATCCCATTAGAAAATATGCAGGAATGATTTTGCTCACCTCAGTGGCTTGCTTCGGACTTACCATTATAGCCTTCGCACTTTCAAAAATATTCATTTTATCCCTAATTATTTTGGTGGTAAACGGAATGTTTGATAGTGTAAGCGTAATTTGCAGGCAAACGCTTATGCAAACACTCACTCCACCCGAATTGAAAGGTAGAGTTTCATCGGTAAACAATATCTTTATAGGCTCATCAAACGAGCTGGGTGCATTTGAGTCGGGCTTTGCAGCCAAAATTATGGGGCTCATTCCATCCGTTATTTTCGGAGGCTGCGTAACCTTGCTTACCGTTTTGGTAGCAGGATTTTCTTCCAAGAAACTTAGAGATTTTCATTTCTCTGACAAGGTTTTGAAGTAAAAGCTTGAGATTTTAAAGGGAGTATTTTTTTGTAAATAATACTTTGCTTTCGATAGAAGAAATCGTATAGCTGTTTAGACTTTCCAAGTTTGGAAAACTTGGAAAGTCTATCGTGAACATACCAGATGTTTAATTAAGGTAAATGTTATAGATAGACTTGTAACTTTTTACAGCATCGCAGCCTTATTCATCAGCTGTTTAACATTAAAATCTATACGAGAAATTTCCTTATCTTGGTCTTCAAGTTTTATTTTGAGTGGGCGGTTGGCCTCTCGTCTATCCCAATACATATACGCAATAGAGCCTATAATACTCGCTAGCAAAACCAGCATTAAGCTCCACATATCGCCAAGGCGTTTATCTTGAATATCTAATCTTTTGTCTTGTGAATCGAATCTTTTATCTTGTGAATCGAATCTTTTATCTTGTGAGTCAAACCTTTGGTTTATAGATAGTTTCAAATCTTCTATTTGCTTTTGTTGAGCGATGTACTTTTCTTCTAATCTTACAGAGATTTCGTATGTTTTTTTTAACATCTCTTTATCTTCACTTGTAAATCCAGCTTGAGCAAAGGAGTTAAGAAATAAAAATTGAAAAAAGAAAAAGAGTAAAAGCTTTTTCATATTGACTTTGGGTTATTTTATGCAATTTATAAATAAAATTTAATTTCTAGAGTTTTGGTTCTTTTGTGTTTTCAATATTCAATCAAAATTTACTTTAAAATTTGGATTTCAATAACGCTTTGTAGAATCTATGAAAGCCTTATTAATTCTAAGATTATAGTCTCAAAAGCTGTTCTACGTTTGCTTTTAAGTATAAAATCTCAGGAGGTTCGGCTTGAATTAAATGATTAAGGAAATCAATTATTCCTTGATTGTATTTTAGGTTTCTGTCTTTTGATTTTCCTTTGAGGTACTTACCATTTATGATTTTATCATTGATTTTATAAGGTTGAGCCAGCTTTTGATTCATTTCAATAAGCCAACCTTCAATGTCGTTTTTACCTATTTTGATCAAAAAACAATTTTCAGTATCCTTTTTTTCTAAGATTTCTATATTTCCAAACTTTTCTTTAGATATGAAATCCCAAAAATAATCAGCTTGATTTTTTTTGCTATCATTATCAATAACCCCAATGGCAGTTTTGCCTTTTTCTTTGAGATTCTTCATAGTCTTAGACACAAATCCAAATCCAAAGTGAACTTCATTAAGGCTAGTAAACCCCAAAAGCGTAAAGAATAAAGTATCTAAATGACATTCAAGCGCAAGATTATCTGCTTTCATTTTTTAACAACTAGACCCTAGAGAAAATATCTTTGCCATAGCTGAGTATATTACAAAGCTCGTCTTTTGAGAACTTTGTGAGTATTGACTCATTATTTTGGTAATCAACTTTATACACATTTAATTTATCTAAGTCCATGTTTTCAATTAATGGATTCAGTATAAAAGGGCTATGGGTGGTAATGAAAAATTGATTGCTCGAGTCCTCAATTATTTTTTCAGCCAAATCTTGAATGTAAGAAGGGAAACAATGGGATTCGGGTTCTTCAAATAAAATAAGAGCGTTTTTATTGGAAATGATAGCCGCTAAATGAAAAATGATTCTTTGTAAAGTGTCTGCAATAGATGAATATGGATATTTATAAACATATTTTCCTTCTCTTTTTTGAATTTCTAATGAATCATTGCCTCCATCTCTGTGGATAAGAAATTCTAAATTATATTCACTAAGGTAATCTTGAAATATTTCAGCTAGTAGTGGAAATGTATCCAGAATATAAACTAAATTTTTCCCAAAAGGATTAAATAAACATTTGCCAGTTTGAAATTCCTCTATTTCTTCTTGGTTTTTCTCAAACACATAGAACTTTACTGGGCAGATTAAAAGATTGTCTGAGTGGTAATTTTGCTTTAAAACCCCATACATATCTAAAAATATTTTTGTAAAATCTTTTCCCGCAATATAATCTTTAGCACTTTTTGAGAAAATGTACTCAAAGCCTACCGGATTATTTTCTGTTTTTTTGAGTATTACGTTTGCAAAAGAACTTTCAACTGTAATCTCATGATTCACATGATTATTATAAAATAAATTTTTTAAATTCTTGTATCTAATTACACCTTTTCCCAATAAGGAACTGTCGGATGAATTGCTTAAATTAAGCAGTGAGATAGCTTCTAGTATATTAGATTTGCCCACATTAGGTCTGCCAATAAAAACATTAACTTTATTGGTTTCAAATTCTACATTACGAATAGACTTATAATTTGAAATTTTAATGTACTGGGTATGGTGTAACATATAGGCTGTTTATGTTTTGCAAAATATGATATTTTTTTTAAAATTTTTACAAAACACTTTTCTTAACCAAAAATACTGGCTAATAACCTATTAGTTATATGTATTTTGCTTTTTTTAATCAAATATTATAAATCAATGTCGTAATCTCCAGGATTCAAGTAATAACTTAATCTAAGGAATTTGAATTCATATATAGAGAAGTTTTCTACAAATTGGGTATCAATATTTTTACCCTAGTAAATTCATCTACTTTACTTTCTATTTCAACTTTTGCTGATATTTTCTCTAAAGATTTTTTTACAAAATACAAGCCTAGCCCCATTCCACTTGATTTTTCATTTCCACGGTAAAACATTACAAAAATTTTGTCAAGCAAATCCTGGTCTATTCCTAACCCATTATCTTGAATAACTAGTTCAATATTGTTTTTTTTATTATTTATCAATACCAATATTTTTAGCTCCCTTGAAGTATCAGCAAATTTGAAGCTATTTTCTATTAATAAGTTAATTGTGAAACTTAATATGTATCTATCTGTGTTGATATATAAGTTTTGAGGGATTTTTAATTCAAAGTTGTTTTTATTTAGAAATTTAGATTCAATAATATTTTCAAAAAAATCTAATAAATCAATTGATTCAGGCTTGATTTTAAGTTTGCTTATTTCATTTAACTTTGCCAATTTGGATATCAAAAGCTCCATTTCGTCCAATGTTTTTTTAAATCTTTTTTCTAGGTCATTCAGGTTAATATTTTCATTACCAGACTTTAATAAATTAGCCAATCCTCTGAGTCGAGCTATTGGTCCTTTTATATCATGGTAAGAAATATACAAAAATCTATCCAAATCACTTAAAGCTTTTTCAAGTTCTAAATTTGTGTTTTCTAATGTTTGTGTTCTTATTTTTACTTGGTTCTCAAGTTCTTGGTTAGTTTGGCTTAATTGTTCATTTGCAACTTTTAAGCTTATTCTTGCCTCTTTTAAGTTTAAGTTATCTAAATCTGATTTTTCTTTTCTTTCATGAAGTTCAGCATTAGATTCAATTAGCTTATTTTTTAAAAAGCACTCTCTTTTGTAAGAATTATACCTAAAATAAATTATCACTGGGTGCAATAGCATCATAGAAAGCAGAGTTGAACCTCCTTCCATAATTGCAAATTCTATAGAGAAATGTTGATAATTTAAAACGAATATTATATAAGATAAAATTGCTGAAATCACAACTATTATAGAATAAATATAGTGCCAAAGCAAAAATAATGACGCTGCTAAAAATATTGTACTGCATGCTAGATTCTGTTGATATAAAAATTCATTTTGACCCAAAACACAAGCCCAACAGCAAAACCATGTTACAGAACAGGTGGAGAAAAGGGTTAAATAAAGTTCGTTTGTCTTGTATTTTTTTTGGATTAAGAGCCAAATAAGCATTACAAGACTTATACTTAGTCGAACGGTGGTAACTTGCCAGTAATATTCTTTTCGAATGGTTTGTAAATCAAAAAACGCGAAAAATGGAAATATAATTATACACATCAAGCACATGAGTTCATGTATGCTTTTTGCTTGATTCTTTATATATAATTTTAACTTAGCTTCTTTGCGTTTCATATTGTACGGGGTACAACATTAAAATATTTACAAAAATATATAAAAATATTGAGAATTGATTTAATTATTTTTATTTGTTTATTTTTTTTTCGAAATGGTTAAACAAGGATTTTGTAAATATTTTTTTCGTTATAAGTTATTGTGAAAAGTGAATTTTGATTTTTGCATACATAATCAAAAAATAACTAGCCAGTTTTTAAAAATTTACTTAAAAAAGCTTAATTCTGCCTATGTGATATCTTAAGAGCCCATCTCAGCAAAATGAACATACGAATTAATTTTATCCTTTTGAAGTTGAAGTATAATAATTTAACAAAAAATAACTAGACCAATTACCAAATACAAAAATGAATAAAGATAAAAGTTAAAAAGATGCAATTTGCTTTTATTTCTTTGACCATAAAGCCCTACTGGAAGCATTAAAATAATTGTAATTGCGTTTAAGACAACTGGTAGTATATACAATATGAACAAAACAACAAGGACTATAAAAAATACTGAAACAAAGAATATTTCTAACATAATATTTTATACGCTAAAATTTAGTTTTTGGGTTTTCAAATGAAGTAAAATATTTAAGTATGTTTTTTAATTTTTTAAAAAGCAAATTTGTTCTCAAGAATATTGTTTTGTTCTTAATTTTCAAAAACTATCTTTTTTTGATTTATATGCAAAACATTAGCTACATTTTTGTTCAATAGTTTATGATTCGTTTTTGGCTTTACGAATCACTCTCTTTATCATATTTTCTTTCAACTCTTAATTTAGTTTCTAAAATTTTGTTATTCTGTTTTTTTTCTTTCAATTTTTTTTGTTTAAATTAATCTATCTATCGTTTTTAAAATATAATCAAAACTTGGTCTTCGTGTTATTTTTTCGTGCAAACAATCAGTTTTTAATTTTATCATTTCATTTAAAATTTCAAGATTTATATTGTTTTTTTCTACTGTGTTTTCTAATAAATCTTCTAATAAACATCCCCAAGCCCTAACTTCCAGTTTTTCATGATTTAAACTATTCTCTTTGTAGATTGTCGCTGCACCAAAATCACTAATTTTGGTGTTCAGATTTTGATCTATTAAGATATTATGTGCATACAAATCTCCATGTAAAACTTTTTTTGAATGCAACCAAAAACAAGCTTCGGCTACTTGTTTTATGATTATTATTACTTGAGCTAATGAGTATTTAATTTCTTTTTTAAAAACATCTCTTGTACAAGTTTCAAAAGTTGGAGGCTCTGCTAAATTATAAAAATTTGGGCTTAAAAGCTCCATCACTAATCCATCTTTTTGTTGTGGATGATTCATTATTTTGCCGGTAATTCTTATCAAATTAGGGTGTATACCCGCATGAATGGCTGCTATCATTTCATTTTTAGGTAGTCCATCACTAGTTACTTCACCTTTAAAAACTTTTATCGCTACAGCTATATTTTTAGTTTTAAAAGTTGCTTTTGAAATAACACCAGAAGCGCCTTCGCCCAATTGGTTTTCTATACCAAAACTTTCCCAGGCATAAGTTTTTATAGAGTCAAAATTTTCAAAATTAGAATTAAAATTATTGCTGCTATATGCCAACCAGGTTAATCGTGGCAAATTCCAAATCCATTCTGGAAGAGCGTTTAAGCGATTGGCGGAAATACGTAAAAGCTCCAAATTAACACAGTTTTTCATTTCTTCTGGCAAAGAAGTTAAATTGTTACCGGCTAACATACATTTTTGAAGTCTGTTTTTTGATCCTATCGATTTTGGCAATTGACTTAACTGATTATGAGTTAATATTAGCCATTTTAGCTTTGGAGGAAGTGCATTTTCAGATATAAAATTTATTTGATTTGACTTAAATCCTACCATTTCAAGTTTAGTCAATTGTCCTAAAACTTCGGGAAAAATTTCAAATTGATTTAAAGATAAAAACACTATTTTTAATTCAACTAATAAGGAAAATTCTTTTGGTAAACTTGAAATTCTATTGTTTGATAAATCTAACAAAGTTAATGTTTCGGCTAATTCTAAAATTTCTATCGGAAAATCTATAATTTCTAAACCATTTAATCGGAGTTCTTTAGCTCCTTTTAATTGTCCAGATTTAAGTTTTTGTAAAGTATCAAACATTTTTATTGTTATTTTTCGCCTTAAATTTAATTATACTTTTCTAAAATTTTGGTTTTAGCTTTTAAACTTAAAATGTTTTTGAGTTAATTTTTTGCTTTGTTTTTAAATCATAAAATATTCGCAATTTGATTTGTAAATTCTATTTTGAATATTTAATAAAACAATTTGTTTTTATGTTTATTTTTACAAAAAAAATCGAATAGTTTGTTATCAAAAAAGGTTTGATTTTTTCTTATAAATAGCTTATAATCAATTTATTAAGAGTTTATTTTTTTTTGTAGCTTTCTTTATTAACAAAATGAAAAAAATAATTTTATTTTTCAAAACAAGAGTTTACCCATTTTTAGTAAAATTCTATAGCTGTCTAGGTATTGAAATTAAAGAAAGCAAGGAATTAATTTTTTTGATTAGAAAATCGTTTTCTAACCAACTAGGGGCAGATGAACAAAAAAAAGTAACTAATCAAATTTTAGATATTTGTAAAATCATACCCCTTTTATTGATTTTTATAATCCCTTGTGGAGGTTTAATTTTAGCATTAATTTTTAGATTTTTACCTAAAAAAATTTTCTATCCTAGCGCTTTTTTAGATTTGAAATAATTTAGTTTTTCATTTAAAGAAAAATATTTTTCTTTAAATGACTTCAAAATATACTATAAATTTAAAAGCTTTTTACTTAAATTCCTTCAGCTATTACAGATTTTACTTCAGGAATCATTTTTGTCATTAAGTTTTCTATGCCATTTTTTAAGGTAATAGTAGAGGAGGGGCATCCGCTACATGAACCTTGCAAATTTACGGTTACAATACCATCTTGAAAGGAACGAAAAGTTATAGCACCTCCATCTGATTCTACAGCTGGGCGCACATATTCTTCTAATATGGTTTTGATTTTGATTACAATTTCAGAATCGTATTCAGTTACATCTGAGCCTGAAACAGGTTTGCTTACAAAAACAGGTTTTCCTTCTTCCAAATAGCCCTTGATAAAACTTTTAATCATGGGGCTGATTTCAAACCATTCTACTTCATCAGCTTTGGTGATGGTAATAAAATTACTTGCTATAAATACCCGTTTAACAAAGTTGAATTTGAATAAATCTTGTGCGATTGGGCATTCCTTAGCTGAAAAAACATCTGGAAAATCCATATTTCCGCCAAAATACAAATCCATATTCACTACAAATTTCAATGAACCTGGGTTAGGATTTGATTCTGTATATACTTCTATTAGTGGTTTTTCGGCAGTTTCCATGTTTAAATCGAGTTTTGGTATTTATTTACAAATATAAATAGAAATTTATATTTTTTATGAATAGAAAGGTATAACCAAAGCTTTGCATGAAAAGTTTCAATGCTTTGGTTATAGTAGTCTAAAATAAAATTCTATATTGAGGTATAATTAGTCTTTTTTGCTGATTATTGGTTATGATTTCACTCTTTGTTCTATCAAATGTTTGATTAAAGATATTTTCTTGGTCTAAGATGTTGTTTATCTGAACTGAAAACTCATGTGTAATTTTTTTTGTATCTTTTCTTATTCCTATTTTTAAATCCGATCTAAAATAAGGTCTAAATTGAGGATCAAAGGCTTGATTATAATCTAAAACTTCGTTTTTATTAACTTTTGAAGCTGCCAAATTGATTGGAATGTATCTTCTTCCACCTGCAAAAGTCTGTTTGAGATTAAAATCTAAAATGAAGCCTTTTCCAAGATTAAATTCTTTACCTCCTAGTAAATTGATTACGAAATTCCCATTAAAAGCTGTATTCCGTTCTATGCCATCACTGCCTTTGTATTTTGATTCAAATAAAGACGTGGTCATTAACATATAATAGCCCTTACTGTAAAATTTCTCTAAAGTGAGCTCCAAGCCATAATTATATCCAGAACCTTTATTTTGTAAGCTATCCTCAATGGGTATAAAAAAATTTGCACCAGCATTGAGAACAGAATATGTAGATTGGCGCATGGTTACTGGAACATTTTGAATCAATTGAAAATAAGTTTCAGCTTTTAAACGCCAATTTGGTGCAAAAGACCAATCATAACCCATTATGGCATGGTAACTTGTAGAAAAATCTAGATTTTTATTGGTTTGTATATAAGTTCTATTGTTTAATCTAGTATCAGCAAAATACAAAGATAAAGGTTGGAGTTGGTTGTGAATACCGATCCCAAAATTGATAGATTGATTAGCTCTTAAAGAATAGCGCATTCCTATTCGGGGTTCGATAGCACGAGTACCATTGTACAAAAATACTTGTGTATGCAAACCAGAGTTTATTGTAAGTCTAGAGCCAATTCTATATTGCCATTGTGTATAAATTTCTAAAAGTTGTGCTAATCCTTTGGTATCAATTAACTTCGTGTATAAATTTAAAGGTCTGTTATAAAATTCGTTATTGTAATTAAAGCCAATGTTATGAAAATACATTCCTATGTTCAAAGAGCTTTTTGCACTAAATTTTTTATTAATATTACTTGTCAAAATTACTCTTTGTTCTGATAGCTCACCTGAGAAAGTGCGAAAAGGAACAACTTTTTTAGGCGTTTGCAAAGAGTCTAGTTGGCTACTTGTACCTG
>JAAFJZ010000061.1 GCA_013298205.1 Cytophagales bacterium | reverse complement strand
ATTTCACAAATAATTTCGTCTTGGCTTACCAAATCCCCTTCTTTTTTGTTCCAGCTGGCTATGGTTACTTCAGAAATAGATTCACCTACAGTAGGAACTTTCATTTCGATTATTTCACCTGTTGAAGCAGAAATTGTGGGTGTTGCAACTACCTCAGGTTTTGAAACCTCTGGAATTGATACCTCTATTTTTACGGGTGCTGGGGCAGGAATAGGAGCTGGTGCTGCGACTTCTACTTTTGCTACAGGCGCATCTGCTGGTTTGGCATCTCCATTTCCGCCTATTTTACCGATTATTGTACCTACGGCTATTGTAGAGCCTTCGGGACTTGTGATTTGGAGTACGCCATTGGCTTCTGCGTTTAGCTCAAAAGTAGCTTTATCAGATTCCAATTCGCAAATAATTTCGTCCATTTTTACGGTATCACCCGATTTTTTATACCATTTGGATATGGTAACTTCCGTGATAGATTCGCCTACTACGGGTATTTTTATTTCTAAACTCATATTTATTATTAGTTTTTAGGCAAATGCTTGGTTAATTAAATCTTGTTGCTCTAGGTTATGAACTTTCAAAAAGCCGGTAGCAGGCGTATCATTGGCTTTTCTACCTATAAATTCGATGTTACTTCTTCTATAAAAACGGAGTAAATATGTCCAAGCACCCATATTTTCTGGCTCTTCTTGAACCCAAAATGGTGAAGCATTTTTATATTTTTTCAGTATATTTTCAATTTGTTTTTCTGGAAGCGGAGCCAATTGCTCTAATCTTACGATTGCTACATCTTTTCTTTTTCCTTCTTGTTGCTTGGCAAACAAATCCCAATAGATTTTTCCTGTGCAAAGTAAGAGTTTTTTTACTTGATCTGGATTTTCTACATAATTATCGTCTAAAACCTCTTTGAAACCTCCTTTGGTAAAATCTTCTATTGGAGAAACGCAAAGCGGATGTCTTAACATAGATTTAGGCGACATCACAATACAAGGTTTTCTGAAATTCCAAGCCAATTGTCTTCTCAAAAGGTGGAAAAAATTTGCTGGCTGGGTTACATTGGCTACTACCATTGTATTGTCAGCGCAAAGTTGAAGGAATCTTTCAAATCTTGCACTTGAATGTTCTGGTCCTTGCCCTTCATATCCATGAGGCAAAAGCATCACCAAACCATTGTATCTTTCCCATTTGGCTTCGGCACTAGAGATAAACTGGTCTATCATTACCTGAGCGCCATTGGCAAAATCACCAAATTGGGCTTCCCAAATTACCAAAGCATTTGGACTTGCGCTTGCATATCCGTATTCAAAACCCAAAACGGCAAATTCTGAAAGCAAAGAATTAAAAATTCTAATATTTTCTTGACCTTCTTGTATGTGGTTAATATTGCAATATGGTGCATTGGTTTCCGAATCAACCAAAACTGCGTGTCTATGTGAGAATGTTCCTCTTTTTACATCTTGACCGGTAAACCTTACAATTTTGTTTTCTAATAATATGCTACTATAAGCTAAAAGCTCGGCTGCAGCCCAATTGAGAGACTTGGTTTCGGTAAACATTTTCTTCCTTTCTTTCAAAAGGTTTTCTATTTGTTTTAGCGGTTTGAAACCAGCAGGAACTTCACTTAAAGCTTGCCCTACTTTCTCTAATGTTTTTAAATCAATAGCTGTTGTAGGAGAAGTGTCAAAATCTTCAGCAAGAGTGTGCTTCATTCCATGCCATTCTTTATCTATTTTAGGAGAAGATGCTACAATGGCTTTTGCTTTTACTTGATCTAGTTTGACTTGAAGACTTTGTCTGAATGTTTTGTCAAGATTTTCAGTGTAAGTAGCATCAATATCGCCTCTTTTTACTAAAATTTCATTGTACAAATCACGAGGATTTTCATGTTTTGCTATCAAGTTATAAAGCACGGGTTGGGTAAATTTAGGCTCATCACTTTCATTGTGCCCATGCCTGCGGTAGCAAACCATATCAATGAAAATATCTCCACCAAATTTTTGTCTGTACTCAGTCGCTACAATTGAAGCGAAAACTACAGCTTCAGGATCATCACCATTTACGTGAAGCACAGGAGCATCTACGATTTTGGCTATATCTGTACAATAAATACTTGAGCGAGCATCATCAAAATCGGTAGTAAAACCTACTTGATTATTAATAACAAAATGTATAGTTCCGCCAGAATCATATCCTGGAAGTTTCGACATTTGAATCAATTCGTATATTAAACCTTGCCCCGCTACAGCTGCATCTCCATGTATAAGTATAGGCAAAACCTTGCTCACATCTCCATTGTATTTCAAATCTGCACGACCTCTCGCCATACCTACAACAACTGGGTCTACAGCCTCAAGGTGAGATGGATTAGGACAAAGTCTGATGTACATTTGGTTGCCAAGTTCGGAGGTAACATGACTAGAAAAGCCCATGTGGTATTTCACATCTCCATCGCCACTTTGAGTCGGGGCTCTCATATTGCCTTCAAACTCGTTGAAAATATCTTCATGCCCTTTGCCCATGATATTGCAAAGCACATTAAGTCTTCCCCTGTGAGCCATGCCAATAATTACTTCTTGCACTCCTTGTGCGCCTGCAAGACTTATAATTTTATCAATAGCAGGAACAGTGGTTTCGCCACCTTCAAGTGAAAATCTTTTTTGCCCTATGTATTTTGTATGTAAAAAGTTTTCAAACACAACTGCTTCGTTGAGCTTAGAAAGGATTCTTTTTTTGGTTTCTAAATCAAAATTAAGCTTTTCCCTTTCTTTTTCGATTTTAGATTGAAACCAAAGCAACTTTTTGGGGTCTCTAATATGTGTAAACTCAAAACCAATTGAGCCAGCATACATAGTTTTCAGCGTTTCTATAATTTGTGTCAAAGTAGAGTTTTGTAACCCTATCTCTCTGCCTGCTAAAAAAACTTTTGACAAATCAGATTCTTCTAAACCAAAATCAGGCAAATCCAATCTAGGCAATCTATCCTTTCTTTGTCTGATGGGATTTGTTTTGGCTATTAAATGCGCTCTTCTGCGGTATTCATAGATTAAATCTCTTACTTTCAGCTCTTTATCTGAAACAGCATCGTCTGCCATTTTGGTGAACGATTGACCCTCAGAAGAATGGCTCGAAAAATCATAGCCTTCAAAAAACTTCTGCCAAGAATAATCTACTGATTCAGGGTTGTTTTTGTACAACTGGTAAAGCTCATCTACAAACGAAACATCTGCGTTTGACACATAACTGTATTGATCCATTTAATTTTTTGTTTTTTTGCAAATCTAAAAAGAAGCAAGTAAATAATGAAACTGTATTTTATAAAATGAAAATATAAATTTTGTAATATTGTTACGGGTTAAGGTTTTCAAGGTTGTATTTATTTAATTGTGTGTGGATTCTTTTTTATAAATATTTAGAAAAACAGAGAAAATGCCAAAGCTTTTAAAAAATTCATCATAACTTGCGCTACTGATAGATAGTTTGATGAAGAAAAAGATAAAAGAACTGAACTAGAAAAGATTCGGATTTGAAAATCCAAATGAAGTTTTTTCCAAAGCTAAAAAGTAATAAAGATGTAATTGCATTGAAGACTTGAAAGCACCATATTTAATAAATTTCTAAACAATTTTAAACTATGCTAGTAAAAAAATTAGATAGCCTTTCCGCCTATCAAACAGCATCCTATTTTACTAACCTATTTAGTAAAGCAGTAAAAGAAGCAAAGGAAATCAATCGCCAAAACGGTTTGCCTAATGATTTTGTGGTAAATGGCAAACGATTTAATGAACTGCCAAACGGGGAAATTGTAACAGAAAATCCCCTTGCAAACGAAAGTTAGGAAAATGTAAAATAACCTAAAACAATCTTTTTGCGGTTTCTATGCTACAGGTCACAAAACTTTTGTATTATTTTTTCCATTGCTAAATTTTATTTTATAATTAATTTAACGAATTAGACATTCTTTTTTATAATTCGCTTTGTTTTTTTTACTTTTAAAAATAAATCTCGTAATCAATAAAAAAAACCAAATACAACCAATTTTCATTTACATGGTAAAAAAATCAGAACTCAAAACAGCAACTGAAAAGAAAATATTTGTCTTAGATACTTCTGTAATTCTTTACTCTCATGATGCTTTTATGAGTTTTGATGAACATGATATCGCTATTCCCATTACAGTTTTAGAAGAATTAGATAATTTTAAGAAAGGTAATGATTCTAAGAATTTTGAAGCTAGGGAATTTATTCGTTCACTAGACGATTTGGCAAAAGATAAAATGCTGAGCGAATGGATTCCTTTAGAAGGCAAAAATAAAGGTTTGCTTAAAGTCCTAATGGATACGTCAAGTAAATTGGATGCACAAAAAATATTTGATGACACCAAAGCTGATCATAAAATACTTAATTCAGCTTTAAAATTACAAGAAAATGAAAAAGCAAGAAAAGTAATTTTAGTTACAAAGGATATTAACCTAAGGTTAAAAGCCAAATCTCTCAATATTAATGCTGAAGATTATGAAACGGGAAAAATTAAAAACATCAATTCTCTTTATCCAGGCAAAGTTGAAACCGAAAAAGTAGATTACACCCACATAAATACCATTTACGAAACTGGGGCTGTGCCTTACCAAGAAATTTTTAAAAAAGAAACGCCTCAAGCTAATAGTTTTTATATACTCAAGAGCGATAAAAATTCAGTTTTGGCATATTACAATCCTCAAAACATGAATATAGAAAAGGTAGAAAAAAGAACTGCCTTTGGAATTAAACCAAAAAACGCTGAACAAGCATTTGCTATTCATGCTATATTAAATCCTAATATAAAGCTTGTAACCATTCAAGGTGTAGCGGGCACTGGAAAAACTTTGCTTGCGCTTGCAGGTGCTTTGGAGCAAAAAAAAGATTATAATCAGATTTTTCTTGCTAGACCCATTGTGCCATTAAGTAATAAAGATATAGGCTATCTGCCTGGAGATATTAAATCCAAATTAAACCCGTATATGGAACCGCTTTGGGATAATTTGAAGTTTATTCAAAATCAATATGATGAAAATGACAAAGAATTTAAAAACATAAGCGACCTTGTAAATAAAGAGAAATTGGTTATTCAGCCATTGGCTTATATAAGAGGAAGAAGTCTTTCAAATATTTTTTTTATAGTAGATGAAGCCCAAAATCTTACTCCACATGAAGTAAAAACAATTATTTCTAGAGCAGGTGAAAATACGAAAATGGTTTTTACAGGCGATATTCACCAAATAGATACTCCTTATTTAGATTCTCAAAGTAATGGTCTTTCTTACTTAATAGATCGAATTAAAGGGCATTCTTTATATTCACATGTAACATTAGAAAAAGGCGAAAGGTCTGAACTGGCTAATGTGGCAAATCTTTTATTATAGGTTTGGGAGTTCATTTTAATTTGCTTTGCCGAATAAGATTTTCAAGTTAATGAAAAAATATTATTTCTATATTTGCGAGCCCAATTAAAGTGAACCCACTCATGTCGTCTGAAAAGAAAGTTTTTGCATTTTTTACTTTAGCAATTTTATTGGTTTACATAATCAACCTTCAAATTGGTGTTATGGAAGTAGACGCAGCTCAATATGCTTCTATCGCACTTGAAATGTTGCAAACAGGGAGTTTTTTAGAAATTAAAGACCAAGGTCAAAATTATTTAGACAAGCCACCATTATTATTTTGGTGTTCAGCTTTATTTTATAAATTGTTTGGAATAAGTGAAATAACATATAAACTCCCATCGATGTTATTCGCATTTTTAGGGATTTATTCAACATATAAATTTAGTGAAATATTTTATTCTCAAAAAGTTGCAAGATTAGCAGCTTTTATGATGGCTTCTTCACAAGCCATTTTTTTAACTACAAACGATGTAAGAACAGACACCATTTTATGTAGCAATATAATATTTGCTTCATGGCAAATGGTTTTATTTATTAAAAACAATTCCCTAAAAAATCTTATTTTAAGCTCACTTGGCATAGGTTTAGCATTACTTTCCAAAGGCCCAATTGGATTATTTACTGTAATTTTTGCCTTTGCACCTCATATTTTATTAACCAAACAATTCAATCTAATTTTTAAATGGCAATGGTTGTTTATGCTAATATTAATTGGTATAATATTGAGCCCAATGTGTTATGGTCTTTATAAACAATATGGTAATGAAGGACTTAAATTTTACTTTTGGACCCAAAGTTTTGGAAGAATTACTGGTGAAAGCAGTTGGTCTAATGATATGGATCCGTTTTTTTTATTCAACTCATTTCTTTGGTCTTTTTTGCCTTGGAGTTTATTTTTTATACTTGCTTTAGCAAATAAAATGATTGAGCTATGGAAAACCAAATTTTCAATAGCAATTAATCAAGAGCTAATTTGTATTAGTGGAATCATACTTTGTTTAATAAGTCTTTCCACAAGCAAATACCAACTACCTCATTATATTTATGTTATTTTGCCCTATGCATGTGTTTTGACTGCGGCTTATGTTGAAGAGAAATTGTTTTCAAACTTTAATTCCAAACAATACGATTACGTTTGGTATGGACAAATATTTTTATTGTCGGTTTTGTGGTTGGTGGGATACTTGTTGGTTTTCATTAGCTTTGAAATTGCTCTTTTTTACAAAGTTATTTATATAATATTGTTTTCTATTTTTGTTTACCTCACATTTTATTTCTTCAAAAACAATATTTATAAGATGATTTATGTGGGTTTGTTTACTATTATTTCAGTGAATTTGTATTTGAGTGGTCATGTTTATCCTACCTTACTTACATACCAATCTGAAAGTATAATTGGGAAATATGTAAAAGAAAATGAAATCGGCAAAAAGGATATATGCTACTTTAATTCTGGAGGATTTTCTACTAGTTTTTATTCAAGATTTGTAGGCTATAAAACAGATAACGAAAATCAGGTTTATGATTTTATTGATAAAGGAGCTAAATATTGTTTTACTGATTTTAATGGTGCTTCTTTAATACTTAATCGTTTTCCAAAATCTGACACTTTACTCAAATTAAAAGATTTTCATATTACTACTTTAAATATTACATTCTTAAACCCCAATACTAGACCTACAACACTTGCAGATTATTATCTTTTAAAATTAAAATAAAACTTAAATCAAGTTAAAAATTATGTTTAAATTAATTAAATATTTTATTGAAACCTTAATTTTTAATCGTTTTATAAAAAAAATTGAAACTGTGAGTGCTTGGGAATTAATTATAAAACTTCGTTTAAAAAGAGCATAAAGTTCTAACAAAAAAGTATACCTATGGCAAAAAAAGAATCCACAAAAAGCAAGAAAAATTCAAAAACCAATTTGAAAGCGGGAATACTTATTTTTCTATCTGTTATTGCATCAACTTTTAGCTTTTATGCATATCAGGTACTTTTTACTGCAAATTTTAATGTGGACAAAGAAGCCAAATATTTGTATATTCCTATTCAAGCAAATTTTGGACAAGTTTTAGATTCTTTAGATCTAAATAAAATTATTAATGAAAAGTCTTCGTTTCTATTTTTATCAAAACTTATGAACTATCGAGAAAGAATAAAACCTGGTAGATATTTGATAGAAAAAAATATGAACAACCTCAATACCATTAGGTTATTGCGTTCTGGGGCTCAAACTCCAGTGCGTGTTGCGATTCAAAACATAAGAACCAAAGAAGATTTGGCTAAAAAAATAGCTGAAAAATTAGAAGTAAACGAAAATGAAATCTTAAAAACTTTATCAGATAATGATTTTTTAAGCAAATTTGATTTAAACGAAAATACAGTAATTAGTATTTTTATTGCCAATTCTTATGATTTGTATTGGAGTGTAAAACCAGAAAGTTTAGTAAAAAGAATGCTAGATGAATCAAATAAGTTTTGGACTGCCGAAAGAAAAGAAAAAGCCAAAAATGCTGGGCTGAACCCAGTAAAAGTGATAATTTTGGCTTCAATCGTAGAATCGGAAACGAACTTAAATTCTGAAAAACCAAGAGTTGCAGGTGTATATATTAACAGATTAAATGCCAATCAACTTTTACAAGCAGATCCTACTGTAAAATTTGCGCTAAAAGATTTTGCTATCAAAAGAATATTATTCGGCCATTTAACTACAGATTCACCTTACAACACTTACAAATATAAAGGTTTACCGCCTGGACCTATTTGTATTCCATCAATCTCCTCAGTAGAAGCGGTTTTAAATTTTGAAAAACATAAATATTATTTCTTTTGTGCCAATCCAGATTTATCAGGCAACCATGACTTTACTGAAACTTTTCAAGAACATGTAAATAAAGCACAAAAATTTAGGACAAAAATGGATAATTTAAAGATTTTAAAGTAAGCTAATATTTCCTTTTAATGCTTGTTTGTATACCTCCAAACATCTATTCCTAGCAAAATCGTGTTCCACAATGGGTTTATAATCAAGATTTTGAAATTCAGGAACCCATTTTTTAATATATTTTAGTTGAGAATCAAATTTTTGGGTTTGAAGATACGGATTAAAAACCCTAAAATAAGGAGCGGCATCACATCCAGAACCAGCCGCCCATTGCCAGCCACCATTGTTGGCAGATAAATCAAAATCTAATAACTTTTTAGCAAAATATGCTTCTCCCCATTTGTAATCTATAAGTAAATGTTTGGTTAAAAAGCTTGCTACTATCATTCTCACACGGTTATGCATAAAACCAGTAGCATTTAGTTCTCGCATTCCGGCATCTACAATTGCATACCCAGTTTTGCCTTTGCACCAGCTATCAAATTCGGTTTCATTATTTCGCCAGCTTATTTTATCATATTCTTTTCTAAATGCTCCATTTTTAACATGTGGAAAATGAAAAAGAATCATCATATAAAAATCTCTCCAAATCAATTCGTTCAGCCATGTTTCACTTTTTAGATTTGCCATTTGAGCGAGTTTTCGTATGCTCACCGTTCCAAAACGCAAATGAATGCTTATGCGTGTAGTGCCATTTATACCCGGAAAATCTCTTTGTTCAGCATATTTTTCAACAATAGAATCTGAGGTTTTGGAATCTGGGAAAATCAGGTTGGATGTTTCGAATCCCATTGAATTCAAAGAAATTAATTCAACAAAATCATTTTTTAAAAAACAATCAAAATATTTTTCATTTGGATAAGATTTTAAATAAAATGAATTTAGTTTAGCTTTCCATTTTCTGCTGTAAGGAGTGAAAACAGTGTAGGGTTTTTGGTCATCTTTTACTATTTCAGACTTTTCAAAAATACATTGGTCTTTAAAAGTATGAAAAGGAATTTGATACGAAGATAATAAATTACTTATTTGCAATTCTCTTTCAAGAGCGTATGGCTCATAATCATGATTTGCAAAAACATATTTTACATTGTAATTTTTAATAATTTCTTTCCAAACTTCTTCAGGTTTGCCATAAAAAACTAATAAAGTGCTACCTATTTCTTTTAACTTTAAATTGATTTGTGATAATGCTTGGTGAATAAAAGTAATTCTTGGGTCAGATTTATCTACTAATTTATCTAAAATATAGGTGTCAAAAATAAAAATCGGCAAAACAGGCGAGCCCGATTTTAATGCATGAAAAAGTGCTGCATTATCTTCAATTCTTAAATCTCTTCTAAACCAAAAAATTGCAATTTGTGGTTTAGATTGGTTCATTTTTTGTGAATTAGTAATTTAACTTAAATGCTAGTTTCTGCTTTCCAAATTTCAAAACGTGAGTTCATTTTGTGCGACATTAACTCATAATTTTCCCAAGAGTCTTTTACATGGTAAATACTTGGAAGTTCTTGAGCCAAAACTCTATAATAATCTGATTTGTACAAACCTCCACCGTAATAGTAATAGGTAAACATATTTCCAGTGTCACTAAAAATTTCACTTGCTAAATACCCACTCCACATTTCTGAGAAAAGGGCTGGAGAAATTTCTCTTCTTTTGAACCTGAAAATTTGTGTTTCGCATTCTTCCTCAAAATACTCACTATAAAGCTTTTGGTCTATTATCCATCCCAAATACATTCCAATATGAACATGAGCTTGTTCTATAGGTAAATTATCTGGAAAACCACCTGTTAAAAAATGAATTGCAGCTTTATCGTAAATCTGACTTGGTGAATTTGAAAGAGTAGATACCATCATGAATTGTTAATCAAAATTAGTTTTTTTCTTTTGTTTAAACGGATTTAAAATTTAAAAATCGAAAAAAAGTTAAAATTATCAATTTGTTATATTCCTGTACTTCCATATCCACCTTTGCCACGAAAAGTTTCATTAAGTATAAGTGTTTTTTGCCATTCTATTTTAGTATAGTTTGCTACAACCATTTGTGCAATTCTATCTCCATCATTTATAATAAATTCATCTTCAGATAAATTTATTAGCAATACTTTTATTTCGCCTCT
>JAAFJZ010000060.1:9462-10476 GCA_013298205.1 Cytophagales bacterium | reverse complement strand
CCTGGTTTTGGAATGGGTTGGGGCTTTAATAATTGGGGTTTCAACAACTGGGGCTTTAATGGTTGGGGAAGTCCTATGGGAGGTTTTGGCTTAAATAGTGCTTATAACCAAGGATTTCACAACGGTGTGATTTATGGAAATGTAATTGGAAATAATGGATTTAATAATTCAAATAACAATAATAA
Organism: Cytophagales bacterium; assembly: GCA_013298205.1. Lineage (GTDB taxonomy): Bacteria > Bacteroidota > Bacteroidia > Cytophagales > UBA9547 > JAAFJZ01. The sequence continues at coordinate 10,291 of JAAFJZ010000060.1, read as the reverse complement.
TAGTAATAACAACACAAATAACAATAACAATGGTTCTACAAATCAAGGTCCAATCACAACTAATGGACCTAGGCAAGAAAGAGGTAGCGAAATGTCTGTTCCCGAGCAAAACTCTGGCACTAATGGTGGTGGTCAGTCTCCTGGTGGATTGAGAGGAGGAAGATCAGAAACGCCTCCACAATATAGAGGGCAGGAAAGTTCACCTAGTTATAGTGGTGGTAATGATAATGGAAAATCTGAAACGCCAGTTCAAACACCACCTCAATATAGAGGTCAAGAAAGTTCTACAAATTATAGAGGAGCCGAGGAAGGTGGCAGAACTTCTACGCCCCCACAGTATTCTAATCCTCAACCAGCTGAACCTACTCCTCCGCAATACAGAGGGCAAGACAATAACAATTGGGGGACCCAAAATGAAAGACAGCAAGAGCAACCAAGTGCACCACAATATCAAAGTCAGCCTACGTATTCCCAACCAAGCTACTCCCAAAGAGATCAAGATTTTGGCGGTGGTGGTTTTAGAGGAGGCAATCAAGGTGGTGGGGGTGGAAACCGTAATGATGGAGGAGGAAGTTTTGGTGGTGGTGGGAACTATGGCGGTGGAAATAATGGTGGTGGCGGTAACTATGGAGGTGGCGGAAATAGTGGCGGTGGGGGCTCATATAGCCCTGGTGGTGGAGGTGGAAGAGCCAGATGATTTTAGTTTTATAAAAACATAAAAAACGATTGAGAACTCACTTATTCTCAATCGTTTTTTTTATTAATGACCCTGCATTTTCAAACTATAATTTAACTTTGAAAATCAACTTTGTCAAAACAGCTAAATTGA
>JAAFJZ010000060.1:3054-9452 GCA_013298205.1 Cytophagales bacterium | reverse complement strand
AAATTGATGTTTTGGGGAGTTTATCAAAATATTTTTTAATTAGAGCCAAATAAAAAAATTAAGTTTCTAACACCTCAGATTTCAATTTATTTATGCTGTATCTAATTAGAACTTTTTACAAAAAAATTTCTACTTTTGTGAATATTTCAAATTTTTAATTCTCACAAACTTCAATGCAAGAATCCCAATTGGCATTATCATTTCCTTTCTGGACATTGTTTTTATGCCTTTTGTTGGGTGTTTTTTATGCTTGGATTTTATACCCATTCACAGAATTAAAAAGCAAGACTTTTAAACGAACATTATTTTTATTACGAGCAGTTGTTATTTTCTTAATTGCATTTTTACTTTTGGAACCACTTTTCAAAACAACTTTTTCGATAAAAGAAAAGCCAATTTTGGCATTGGTGGTCGATAATTCAAGCTCAATAGCCTTAGTATGGGATAAAGATAAAATAAATGCAAGTATCGCTTCGATTTTAAATCTTAAAAACAACCGAGATTTGGAAGAAAAGTATGAAATTCATTTGCTTACCCAAAATACTAAAATGGATTCTTCAAGCTTTGCTTATCAAGCGACTAGTAGTGATTTGGCAGACTTACTCAGCAAACCTTTTCAAAATTTTGAATCCAAAAGGTTAAAGACAGTAGTTTTGTTTACAGATGGCATTTACAATCAAGGCAACAACCCTTGCCATCAAATTTACCCTTTCCCAGTTTATACAGTTGGTTTGGGCGATAGCACTTCTGTACAAGACCTAATACTGAAAAAACTTTTTTATAATAAGACTAACTACTTAAATCAAATTTCAATTATTCAAGCTGAAATAAAAGCCCAAGGGTATTTAGATCAAACGATTGAAGTGAAATTAATCAATGATAATAAAGTACTTCAAACCCAAACCTTAACAATTAAAAAGAAACAAGAATTATTAAAAATAGAGTTTAAAATCATGCCAATTCAAATTGGAATGAAAGAATATCAAGTTGCCATTACCCCTTTGGTTAGCGAACGAACAGATAAAAACAATATTTCAAAAGCTTATTTAGAGAACCTAAACCAAAAACAAAAAGTTTTACTTGCTGCATTTTGCCCTCATCCTGATTTGAAAGCCATAAAAAATGCAATTGAATCGAATCCTAATTTTGAGGTTGAATTACATATAGCTGATTGGAAAAACTTGAAATTTAGCAAATATGATTTAGCCATTTTGCATCAAATACCAAACGATTTGAATATTGGGTTTGATTTAATTGAGAAATTAGTCTCCAAAAAAACGCCAATCTGTTTTTGGGTAGGGGCGCAAAGTTCTTTAACCAAATTGAATCAAAATCAATCTTTGCTTAATTTAACTGGCAGTTTCAATCGAGCTGACGCAGTAACTCCTTCATTTTCAAATAAATTCAAAAAATTTGAATTTATAGACTTACTTCAAACTAATTTCTCAAATGTTCCTCCTATTTTAGTTCCTTTTGGCGATACGAAACTAAATCCTAGTGCAGAGGCTTTTTTGTTTCAACAAATAGGAAATACAACTACTGAAAAAGTTCTCGCAGCAGTTGGAACACAAAATGGTAAGAATGCAATCGTTTTGGGTGAAGGCTATTGGCAATGGCGTTTGTTTGAACAATCACAACCTCAGATTACGCCTAATTTTGATGTTTTATTTGACAAACTTTTTCAATGGCTATCCGCTAAAGAAGATAAAAGAAAATTCAAAATCACGCCTTTCCAAAATAGGTTTCAAAATGACCAAACTCCAATCTTAGAAACAGAAATTTACAATGACTTAAATGAAAGGATTTACAACCAAACGATAGAACTTCAAATCACTTATTCTAAAGGAAAAAAACTTAATTTTCAATACACCAATTTTGAAAATGTAAAAGGCTTTGAAGTTCCTTTTAATATGCCTGGAACATATTTATACAAAGGAAAAGTAAAAATAGGAAATGAAATATTCGAAACATCTGGAATATTTTCAATAGAAAAAAATGAAATTGAAGCCCTAGAACTTCAAGCAAATTTTGAAATTCTCAGAGAACTATCTTACAAAACAAAAGGCAAATTTTATCCTTATCAAGACTTCGAAAAATTAAAATCAGAATTATTAAGTAGAAATGATGCAGGTTTTGTGCGTTCTGAAAGTAAATTTATAAGCATAAACAAGCTTTGGTGGATTTTAGCTTTAATTTTAGCGTTAATAGCTACTGAGTGGACAATAAGAAAAATTAAAAACGAGTATTAACAAAAATTTATAAAAAATGAATAAGAAAATTGTAAAAGTAGGGAATATAGAATGTGGTTCAAATCAACTATTTCTCATTTCTGGTCCTTGCGTGATAGAAGAAGAAAGCATAATGATGCGCACGGCTGAAAAATTGAAAGAAGTAACAGAAAAACTAAAAATCCCTTTGGTTTACAAATCTTCTTTTCAAAAAGACAACAGAAGTTCAAAAAAGTTTTATGATGGACCTGGATTGGAAAAAGGTTTGAAAATGCTTCAAAAAATTAAAAACGAATTTGGGTTTCCATTACTTTCTGATGTTCATTATCCCGAACAATGTGCTCCTGCTGCCGAAGTCTTAGATATTTTACAAATTCCTGCTTATTTATGTATGCAAACTACGCTTACAGTGGCAGCTGCGAAAACAGGCAAAGTGGTTAACATTAAACATGGTCAGTTTTTGGCTCCTGACAACATGATCAAACCAGCTGAAAAATGCATGGAAGTAGGAAATGATAACATAATACTAACTGAAAGAGGCTTTACGTTTGGTTATAATGATTTAATTGTTGATCCTAGAAGCTTTTATTTTTTAAATCAAACGGGGTTTCCAGTTGTTTTTGACATCACGCATTGCATCAGAAAATACGGTATTCCAAGTTCTGATCCTAAAGGTGGAATGAGAGAAGTAATGCCTACTATAGCAAGAGCGGGAGTAGCTGCCGGTGTAGATGGTGTTTTTATCGAAACTCACCCCAATCCATCTGCGGCACTTTGTGATGCGGCAAGCCAGCTTTCTGTATATGATTTAGAAGAATTTTTAAAGCCTTTAATTGATATTCATAATTTAGAGGTTAGTTATAGAAAATAGCTTTATACTCTCAAACCATTGCTTTTTAATCGGTTTGAGGGTTTTTATTTTATTTAAAAAAATTCAAACTCTCAAACCGATTAAGATTTTCAAGAAAAACAAACCGTTTTAAAATCAATCGACTATAATTTTTGCGTATTTTTTTTAAAATCTAAATTTTGAACAATTAAAAATCAACGCTAGGTTCCTTTTTGAATTGTGTTCTAAATAGAATGAAATTGCTAAATTTAAATTTTTATTCAATCTTTTATTAATACAATTTAATATTATTACTTGGTTTAATTATAATTTTTTTGTAGATTTTACATATATAAATTATTGAAAATCAATATGTTATTTCTTTTTTGCAAAAACGATTTTAAATTTTATTCCCTCTCATAACTAAAATAAGCTCATATTTGATACTTTATTTACATCCTCTAGTATATGTCTAACAATCTAGTAATCGTAGAATCACCCGCAAAAGCCAAAACCATAGAAGGGTATTTGGGAAAAGAGTTTACCGTAAAATCAAGCTACGGTCATGTGATGGATTTGCCAAAAGGCAACGATGCCATTGATATAAAAAATAAGTTTAAGCCTCATTATATCGTGATGCCCGACAAAAAAGACGTGGTAAGCGAGCTCAAAAAGGTTTCTAGCAAAGCTGATATTGTGTGGTTAGCGACTGACGATGACCGTGAAGGGGAAGCCATTTCTTGGCATTTAAAAAATGCTTTGGAATTGGATGATAGTAAAATAAAAAGAATCGTTTTTAGGGAGATTACAAAAAAAGCCATTCAAAAAGCCATTGATTCGCCTCGAGGCATCGACATTGATTTGGTAAATGCGCAGCAAGCCAGAAGGGTTTTGGACAGATTGGTAGGTTTTGAGCTTTCGCCTATTTTATGGAAAAAAATCAAAAGAGGACTTTCAGCAGGAAGGGTGCAATCGGTTGCGGTGCGCTTTATTGTAGAGCGTGAGCGTGAAATAGAAAAATTTTCTAGTAGTTATCAGTTTAAAATTACAGGTTTTTTAACCAATTCTAAATCAAAAAAGATTAAATCTGAATTAGACAAAAAGTTTAAAACAGAAGAAGAGGCAATGAAATTTTTAGAAGAATGCAAGAATGCTTTATATAAAGTGGCTAAATTGGAGAAAAAACCACTGAAAAGATCGCCTTCAGCACCATTTACCACATCTACTTTACAGCAAGAAGCTTCAAGAAAGTTGAGCTTTTCGGTTTCGCAAACCATGTCTGTAGCCCAAAAATTATATGAAGCAGGTAAGATTTCTTACATGAGAACAGATTCAGTAAATCTTTCAGAAGATGCGCTTGAGGCTGCAAAAATTGAAATCACAAAAAAATATGGTGCAGAATATCACCAAACCAGAAGATACAAAACCAAGAGCGAATCAGCTCAAGAAGCCCATGAAGCCATTCGCCCTACCGATTTTGGTTTAGAAAAAGCAAGTGATGACCGCAACGAACAAAGACTATACCAGCTCATTCGTATGCGTGCAGAAGCCTCTCAAATGGCAGATGCAGAAATAGAAAAAACGATTGTTGATATCTCAATTTCTACCTCAAAAAATCTACTTATTGCTACAGGTGAAGTAACCACTTTTGAAGGCTTTTTGAAAAGCTACCAAGATTCAAAAGATGATGACTTGGAAGAAGAAGATCAAAGCACTTTACCTCCATTAAAAGAAGGTGAAATGTTGGATTTGCAAAAACTAATGGGTCAGCAAAGATATAGCTCGCCTCCCGCTCGTTACAATGAGGCTACTTTAGTCAAAAAATTAGAGGAAATGGGTATTGGGCGACCTTCTACTTATGCACCTACGATTTCAACGATACAAAAAAGAACTTATGTAATCAAAGAAAATCGTGAAGGCAAGGTTCGTAAGTTTGTAGAGCTTACTTTAGATTCTACCAACAAAATCACTAAAATAGAAAAAACTGAAAACTATGGAAGTGAAAAAATGAAGCTTTTCCCTACCGATATAGGAATCATTGTAAATGATTTTTTGGTAGAAAATTTTGCAAATATCGTTGATTATTCTTTTACAGCTACAGTAGAAAAAGATTTTGACCAAATCGCAAATGGAAATTTGGTTTGGGATAATATGTTAGATTCATTCTATTCTCAATTTCATTCTAAAGTAGAAAACACTGAAACTAACGTTTCTAGGGCTTCTGTTTCCACAGCTAGAGAAATAGGCGTTCATCCTGTTACGGGAGAAAATATGTATGTAAAACTAGGCAAATTTGGTCCTTATGTGCAGCTTGGAGAAGTGGTAGAAGATGTAAAGCCTAAGTATGCTAGTCTTAAAAAAGGGCAACTAATGGAAACCCTTACTATAGAGGAAGCCCTTGAATTGTTCAAATTACCAAGAAATCTTGGTGAATTTGAAGATCAAGATATGATTGTAGCCATTGGTCAGTTCGGTCCATACATCAAGCATTCTGGCAAGTTTTATTCTTTGCCCAAAGGTGATGAACCTCTTGATATTTTACCAGAAAGAGGTGTAGAAATTATTTTAGCTAAAAGAGATGCAGAAGAGAAAAAATTGATTCAGGTATTTTCTGAAACCATAAAGGTTTTGAATGGCAGATATGGGCCTTATATTTCGTATGAAGGGAAAAACGTTAAAATCCCAAAAGGAGTAGAACCTACCGAACTTACGTTAGAACAATGTAAAGAGCTTGCAGACAAAACTCCTGACGCTCCCAAAGGAGGAAAAAGGTTTTTTAAAAAGAAATAAAACTATATAATTAGTTAAAAATATAAAAATGAAATTAACCTTTTGCGGTGCATCAAGGCAAGTTACAGGAAGTATGTACCTGCTAGATTTGGAAGATGATTACAAGATACTGATAGACTGCGGAATAGAAGTAGATAGAAATAAAATTGCAGAAAATGAAGGCAAGCCTTTGTTTGCTTTTGACCCTACAGATGTGGATTTGGTTTTGCTCACACATGCGCACATAGATCACTCTGGCAATCTTCCCAATTTGGTAAAAAATGGTTATGAAGGTCAGATTTTGTGTACCCCACCTACCTTTGCGCTCACCAAATTACTGCTTTTAGACTCTGCAGCTTTACAAGCCAAAAGAATAAATGCAATTAGAAATAAATCAAAACGTATTATTTTTACCAAAAATCCTGAAAAAGAACCCGATCATTATTACCTAGAATCTGATGTGGATGATACTACGGGTAGGTTTATCACCTTGGCTTTTAATAGAGAATTTGAAGTAAAGAAAGGACTTACTGTTACTTTTTTACCTGCAGGGCATTTGATAGGTGCTGCGC
>JAAFJZ010000060.1:0-3044 GCA_013298205.1 Cytophagales bacterium | reverse complement strand
AAGAAGGTACACAAACCAAAACGATCCTTTTTTCGGGCGATTTGGGCAGGGCAGGTTACCCTATGTTGGTAGACCCTCTACTTCCTAAGCAAGTAGATTACATGATTTGTGAGTCTACTTATGCAGATAAAACTATGGAATTGGGGGGCGATTATGAACAAATTTTACTCGACCAAATTACTTCTACTTGCGTGGAAAAAGGTGGAAGAATTGTAATTCCTGCATTTAGTATAGGCAAAACCCAAACGATAGCCTATCTGATTAAAAAACTTTACCAAAGTAATAAAATACCAGGAATTAGGTTTTTTATTGATAGCCCACTAGGCATTAATGCATGCGTGATTTATAATAAATTTGTTCCTTTCCTTAATAAAGAAGCCAAAGATTTGGTGGCAGAAGACGATTTTTTATTTGAGTATGATTTTATGACTCCTGTACGTGAAAGCAGACAAAGTTTGGAAATTTCAGATTTTTCTGGCCCTTGCATCATTCTTTCTTCCGCAGGAATGTTGGAAGGTGGTAGAATTGTAAAACACATAAAAGATAATTTAGAAAGCAGCCGTTCCAAAATACTTTTTGTGGGTTATTGTGCAGAAGGTACGCTTGGGCATAGACTATTAAATGCCACAAATGAAATTCAGATTGATAACAGAGTTTTTAATATTAAAGCTGAGGTTGAAAAGCTTGATATTTTTAGCGGTCATGCTTGGCAAGAAGATTTATTTGAATACATTCATACCCAAGATACTAAGAAACTAAAGCGACTTTTCCTCGTTCATGGAGAAGTTACAAATATGCTAAATTTCGCCAAAGTACTTGAAGGTGAAGGTTATACTGTCTCAGTTCCCGACAAAGCAGACGAGTTTGAGTTGTAGATTTGCGCTTATAGCTAGAGTAGATTTGGAAAAACGTAAAGTTTTCTAAACCTATTACTTACCAAAACACCTAACCAAGACTTTTACACTTAGGTTACGCTAGCCAGAAAAGGATATTCCGATTGGTTTTGCTACTGGAAGATGAGAACTTTCATTATTTTGGGGTCTAAGTTGTAGCTCCGCTAAAGCATCGACCAGATATATTTTGTTTTGTAGTTATTTATCTTTGTGCCATAGACAATAGTGTAAAGAAAAAAAAGATTGCTTTTCATGGATTATTTTTTCAAGTTACTGATTTTTTAACATCAGCTATTTTTTAAAAACATTTTAAATCAGTAATGAAAAATTTTTAAATTGCGTTTATAAAAATGTTGTGCGGTCATTTTATGACGACCACGAACGACAAGAAATTTGAATATAAAAATGGCGAAACAAAAAATTGAAAGCGTTAGAGAATTAATCTATTATTCATATGCTAACTTGGCAATGGCACATACAGCTATTGAAAGAAAACAAGTTAAATATGAGATGTTTAATTTTATGATTAGGGCTAAATTATTCAAGGGTCTAAAAGATGGGACTATGAATATACGGACAATTTTTGACGATGAAAAAATTAAATTAGAAACAGGACGAATTTGTAATTATTGTGGCTCCTCTGACAAATTAGCCTTAGACCACATTTTCCCACAAAAATACGGTGGACACGACAATGCGGAAAACTTAATTTTTGCTTGTAAGACTTGTAACAGTTCAAAAGGAAAAAAGGACTTAATTGAATGGATGGTTTTTCGTGGACAATTTTTACCTTTAATGATAATAAGAAGATACCTAAAATTAACGTTTAGTTATTGTGTTCAAAACGGACTAATTGACAAAAAAATTGAAGAACTTAAAGAACTCGAACTTCCATTTAAAATTGAACTTTTGCCAACAAGTTTCCCAAAACCAAACGAACTTAAATTGAACACGGAATAAAAAAAACGAACCGCCAACATTTAGCCAAGTAGCGAAAAAGCCCTCGCAAAAAAAGCCCATTCGAGATTTGAGTCAGGAGGGGCTTTTTTGTTACTTGGAGTTGGCTGATCACCCGGCAATCTGCTAGGTGGTTTTGTATCGTTTTCTATGTTTGTTATTTTTATAGAAAATACCCAATTATTTGCCCATAGACAATGGGCAAATAATTAAAAAATTTATCTTTGAGTGATTTATAAACATGAAGAGCCGTGTGAGGTGAGAGTCTCATGCACAGTTCTTTGGGAAAGCGAGGGCGAAATTCCTACGCTTGACCCGATTAGCGGTAATTCTAGAGAAAAAAAATTGCATCAAATTTTGAGTATATACTTTTAGGGTATACCTTTGCAAAATATTTTAAAACTATGAAAACATTATCACTAAAACTAGACGACCAAATTTTTGATGATGCAGAAGAAATAACTGCAAAACTCAAACTTGCAAGAAATCGTTATATAAATGAAGCGGTAAGTATATATAACTTATTCAATAAAAGACGACTTTTAAAAAGTCAACTTGCTAAAGAATCAAAATTGACAAGTAATTATTCCATGGAGGTATTATATGAATTTGAAAAGTTAATTGATGAAGATTAAGCAGTACGACATATGGCTTGCTGACCTTAACCCTAGCCGAGGAACAGAACCTGGTAAAACCAGACCAGTGGTTATAATTCAAACAAACTTATTGAATGAAAATCATTTATCTACAATAATTTGTCCAATAACCTCAATGGTTCAATCAGAGGTTCATTTGTTAAGAATTCATTTAAAAAAGGGACAGTTAGACAAATTAAGCGATGTACTAATTGACCAAATTAGAGCAATTGACAACAAAAGATTAATTAATAAAGTTGGTCAATTAAATAAAGACCAAATAGTAAGAATTAAGGAAAATATTCGCATTGTACTTGACTTATAGACAGGATTACCATTAAAACATTTAACCAAGTAGCAAAAAAGCCCATTCGAGATTTGAGTCAGGAGGGGCTTTTTTGTTAATGGAGTTGGCTAACCACCCGGCAACCTGCTAATTTTATTTTTAATTTATGCAAAAATAGGTAGCTTTGTTGAGATTAATACCCTTCACCTAGGGTGTTAGTTCAACATGGTATTGCCGCTAGTGGGGCAGACGGAAGTAATTGAACAGTAGTAA
>JAAFJZ010000006.1 GCA_013298205.1 Cytophagales bacterium | reverse complement strand
TGCTCGCTTCTTCACCAAATAGCTTTTTAAAGCCAAAATCGGTAAAAGGATTGATATACTTGGAGTACATAGCTTATTACTTGAATCCGTGGTTTTTATTTCGTTAATTTTTAAATAAAAGCTAAAGTGCATCAATTTCTTCTTTTGTTAAACCTGTATATTCAATGATTTTTTCAATTGGTTCGCCTCTATTTTTCATGGTTTTGGCTAATTTTTTTATTCTTAGTTCACTTTCTTTTCTTTCTTCATCTCTTCCAATTACCTCACCTTTTTTTATTCCTATTTCTTCTCCGATTACCTCACCTTTTTTTATTCCTCTTGCTTCTCCTATCGCCTCTCCCTCTAGAAAAGCCAATTTTTTGGCAGATTCAAAACTTGCATAATTGTCTCTTAGTGTTTTTAAACTTGCTTCATAACTCGCTCTTTCTGCTTCTGTAAACTTGGCTAATTCTGCGTTTTGAAAGGCTTCTATAAAAACAGTATCTTTAAAAATTTCAGGAATTTGGTTGAGATTTTCTAAATTTTTAATGAAATAAAGCCATTTATCAAGTTGGGTTTCTAATTCATCTAATTTCTTTTTGAAATTCGGTACTTCAACATACACATACTTTAACTTGTTATAAAAAATCTTGTTGTTTTGGTCTTTGAGTTGAACGGTATGAATTACTTCTCCTTTTTCAGGTTCATTTTTATAATCATCAAATGTAAAACCCAATACGCCAACGCAATACACAGATTTTAATTCGTAATTCCAATCGCCTTTTTTGGCTTGTTCTTGAATAGGAAAAGTAGAATAATAAATGGTGCGATCTTTAAAAAACTGTTGATGAACACTTTGCAACTCTACGATAAATTTCTCACCTTTTTCGTTTTCGCAATAAATATCATAAACCGCTTTTCTATGATTATTTGCTTTGCCCGATTGGTCCTTATCTTTAAAACTAAGATCAAAAATTTTATCATTTTCAGGTAATAGGCAATTCAAAAAATCTATCAACTGTGGCTTGCTTGCTTCTTCACCAAAAAGTTTTTTAAAACCAAAATCTGTAAAAGGATTGATATACTTGGAGTACATAGCTTAATAATTATGTAGCAAATATACGTATTTTGTTTTTGAAGTTTTAAATACTGAATTTATTTGTTATTCTAGCTTGTGATTTTCATCGAAATAAGAAAGTTTTGTAGAGACAAGTTATTTTATAAGTCATTTCAAAATAACTTTTAAAAAGTTTAAAAACCCCAAACCTCCGATGGGGCTTTAAGCTTCTTTATAGATTCAATTTGTTATTTGTTTCTAAGAATGATTTTGTATTTTTAAATAATAACTTTCCAAAAGCTTAAAACTTTTGGAAAGTTTTGAATATATCTACAATTTTGCGTATTTATTCAATTATTAATTTCTTAAAAGCATTCCCTACTTTCACAAAGTAAATCCCTTTGCTTAAAGCAGTTGTAATTTCATTTTTACCTGAAATAAGTTGTCCTTTGGTTACTACTTTTCCTTCGATGGAAGAAATGGTATAGCTAAGAAGTTCCACTTTTTCAAAAAGTGAAACTTCTATTGTGAACGTTCCTGATGTCGGATTAGGATAAATAGAAAAGGTAGATTGGTAGGTAGGCAGATTGGTAGAAGTTGGCGTACAATCATTCACATTTACCTGTACCGGATTTGAAACTTTTACGCCACAAGCACCTGTAACCGTTACTATATATGTACCTGAAGTAGAAACTGTAGCACTTGCACCAGAAATTCCAGTATTCCAAGCATAAACCAAATTACTACCTGTGGCGGTAGCTACAATTGGCACTGAAATACCTGAACATACGGTAATTAGTGAAGGGAAAGGTTGGATTGTTGTGGGTTGACAAGGAGATGTTGTAGTTAAACTTGCTGCATTGCTCACCGCAGTTCCACATGAGCCTGTAACAGTTACAAAATAAATACCTGCCACACTTGTACTCATGCTTGAAGTGTTACTCAAACCATTCGTCCACATATATCTTAAATTTGAACCTGTAGCCGAAACTTCAAAAATTTGTAATGTGCCGCTAGGCAAATTAGCACTTGCCAAAGGTTGAGTTACAATACTAGTATTAGAAGCAAGACCGGAATCGTTTATTGTCCACATTTTGCCTCCTACTCCAGTACTTATTAAATTGGCACGAGCAGCACCAGCACTGCAGTAGCGAACATTTAATGCCCCTAAACTACGCCCCGTAACCGTACCAGCATTAAAACCAGTAAGCAAAGCATCGTAGTTTGTGCCGTTCATACCGCTATTAACTATAAAATTAAATAAATCTACAGTTGGATGAAGCCTTGTACCCCAAGCACTTAAATTTTGATTAAAAGCGAAGGCACCGTTAAACATAGCACCCATATTGGTAACATTTCCTGTATTCCACCCACCAATAGGTTGGTTAAAAGATGTAGCATCTAAAAACATAGCAATCATACTGGTAACATTGCTCGTATTCCATCCGCCAATAGATTGATTAAAAGCTCGAGCACGGTGAAACATATATACCATTTCGGTAACATTGCTTGTATTCCACCCACCAATAGGTTGGTTAAAAGCTGTGGCATCTCTAAACATTTCAGACATATTATTTACATTAGCCACATTCCAACCTCCAATAGGCTGATTAAAAGCAGTGGCATCATTAAACATTTGTGCCATATTATATACATTAGCCACATTCCAACCTCCAATAGGCTGGTTAAAAGCTCTGGCACCATTAAACATAGCACCCATATTGGTAACATTACTAGTATTCCATCCGCCAATAGATTGATTAAAAGCTCCGGCAAGGTAAAACATACTATTCATATTAGTAACATTAGCTGTATTCCATCCGCCAATAGGCTGATTAAATGCACGAGCATTCAAAAACATACCTGACATATCAGTTACGTTACTCAAATTAGGAACATCGCTAGCTCCATTTCCTTCTAAATTTACACAACCATAAAAAGCATACACCATCGAAGTCCAGTTGCAAGTACCCCACTGGGTAATGTCTATCAAACGAGCTCTGTCAAGACCATTATTTATATTAATTCTTTGAAAATTAGTTGGAGCTATTTTCAAACGAATGGTTGTGTTGGCAGGCAAACCAGTAGCCAAAAATGTAGTTCCACTAAAAGTACCCACTCCTGAAGAATTAGGAATAGGAAATGTTTCCCATGAGTAGCTTACTGTACCTGCTGTCTCTACCCCAAACGTGAGTTCGGTGTCACCCGGACCTGGTTTTGATAAATCCCAAATGGTAATAAATTCTCCTGCAGAGAAAGCGTTGATGTTACAAGCTAAACAAAAGCTTAAACAAATTTTTGTAATTGATTTGACCATAGTTTTAAATTAAATTTTGTGTATTCTAAATATTTCACAAAATTAATTACTAAAAAAATCTGGTCTGCTACATCAAATATGTAGGTATCAATATAAATATAAGGCATTGATAATCTATTGTTTAAACAAAAATGATTAGATTAACAAAAGGGTAAAGATGTTTAATTTAAAAAATACTACATGATTTATGTAGGTACTAATCAAAATACAAAGGAACAGAAAGCGTAATTTTTGTTCCTTTGGATATTTCAGATTCTATTAGAAGAGAACTTCTCATTTCAAAAGCTCGAGTTTGCATATTAATTAAACCATTTTGTGAAACTTTTTTAATATCAAATCCTTTACCGTTATCTATTAAATGTAGTTGTAACTTATCGTTAATTACTTCTAGTTGAAATGTAACTTCGGTTGCCTCAGAGTGCTTTGCAATATTAGTCATGGCTTCCTTAAAAATTGCCACTACTTGTCGGCCAACAGAAATTTCTAGTCTTAAATTTGAAAAGTCTTCAGTAGTTAAGCTAGAATAAAAACTGATGTTTAATTTGGAAAAAAAATCTTCCCCAAATTCTTTTACATATTGAAATAAGCTTCCTAAATAATCACTTTTGAAATCAACCGACCAAATAAAATCTTTTGTACCCATAAATAATTCTTTACTACGGAGTTGGATGGTTGTCAGAGCATTAATTACGTCAGTATCGCTATGATTCCCAATTTTCTGAACTAACATTTCAGAAAGCACATTTATACCCGCCAATTTATTACCCATTTCGTCATGGAAATCTCTTGCCAAATTTGTTCTTAGCTTACTAATTTGCTCGGTTTTTTCTAAAATCTTTGCATTGAGTTCTTGTAATTTCTCCTCATTTACTTGTTTGATTTTAAGATTTAATTCATCCAAATACTTAACAAAAGCATAAATAATAACATAAGAAAACAAACTTGCAAACCCGATATTAAAAAAATTTTCAACAGGGTTTGGGTTCTTTATAAATTCTTTAAAGTAAGAATCATAATAGGGATTATAAGACAAAACAAAAAATAGAATATAAATAAAAAAGCAAAAAATTGAATATATGATACCTATTCGCCTGTCCATATAAATATAGATATTGATAGATAATACCAAAAACCAAATCAAATTGGTCGAATAAATACCACCTGTGATAAAAACTCCCCACACTACGGAAAGAATCACACAATTAGCCAAGAATACAAAAGTGGATTTTAATTTTTGGGTATATTTAAGTAAAAAAAAAGTTGTTATCAAATAACTCAAACCAAAAATAAGGGTTAAATTTTTTTGATAATTTGAATTGTTTAAGAAAAAATAAATGGCATATATCGAATCTCCTAAAAACGAAATCAGCAGCCCAAGTGCCAAAATATTTGCCTTTTTGTAATCCGGATTTCGAGAATCATGATAGGCGGGATGTAAAATAAAATTTTGTATCTTTTTTAACATATCTTATACCCAATTATTTTCTTTGGCAATATTTATCGCATCTTCCTTGCTATTCACTTGCAGTTTAAGGTAAATATTTTTGATATGAAATCTAACCGCATCAATAGAAATATCATGTTTGGCGGCTATTGATTTATAACTTTTGCCATCTACCAAAGCCTCAAGCACCACAAGTTCTTTTTCAGTGAAGGGATTTGAGTTATTTTTCTTAAAACTCCCCACCACCATTCTAGCTATAGACGGACTCATGGGAGAACCTCCTACCGAAATTTGATCTAAAGCATCTATTATTTCAAGTTGATTGGCATTTTTTGTCAAATATCCCGAAGCACCTGCTGCTAAAGACTCAAATACTTTGGAGCTGTTTTCAAAAACAGTAATAATTATAATTTCGATTTTAGGATTTAATTCTTTTATCCTTCGTGTTACTTCTATGCCGTTCATTCCTCCCGGCAAATCAATATCTACCAAAGCAAAATCAGGTTTGTCTTTATATATGTTCTTAATAGCCTCACCGCCAGTATGATAAAAATTTACCAGTTCATACTTATTGGTCATGCCAATGAGCATTTTATAACCCGTACAAATATCTACGTTATCTTCTACTAGAATTACTTTATTCATAATTTTAATTTTGAATATTATTTAATACGAAATCAAAGGTTTTTATTGTTTTTAAAAAATAACTCTCAAAGTATGTTTACAAAATATTAGCTAAAGTGCATCAATTACTTCTTTCGTTAAGCCTGTATATTTCATTACTTTTTCTATGGGTTCTCCATCTTCTTTCATGGCTTTGGCTAATTTTTTCTTTTCTTTTAACTCT
Organism: Cytophagales bacterium; assembly: GCA_013298205.1. Taxonomy (GTDB): domain Bacteria; phylum Bacteroidota; class Bacteroidia; order Cytophagales; family UBA9547; genus JAAFJZ01. Next base: position 13,674 of record JAAFJZ010000006.1, on the reverse strand, counting down.
CCGATTGCTTCCCCGATTGCCTCGCCTTTTTTTAGACCGATTGCTTCCCCGATTTCAATTCCTTTTTCTTCTCCCTCTTGATAAGCTAATTTTTTGGCAGATTCAAAGCTAGCATAATTGTCTCTTAATGTTTTTAAACTTGCTTCGTAACTCGCTCTTTCTTCTTCTGTAAACTTGGCTAATTCTGCATTTTGAAAAGCTTCTATAAAAACAGTATCTTTAAAAATTTCAGGAATTTGATTGAGGTTTTCTAAATTTTTAATGAAATAAAGCCATTTATCAAGTTGGGTTTCAAGCTCATCCAATTTCTTTTTGAAATTAGGAACTTCAACATACACATATTTTAATTTGTTGTAAAATATCTTGTTGTTTTGGTCTTTAAGTTGAACAGTGTGAATTACTTCTCCTTTTTCAGGTTCATTTTTATAATCATCAAATGTAAAACCCAAAACACCAACACAATACACCGATTTTAATTCGTAATTCCAATCACCTTTTTTTGCTTGCTCTTGAATGGGAAAAGTAGAATAATAAATGGTACGGTCTTTAAAAAACTGTTGATGAACACTTTGAAGCTCTACGATAAACTTCTCACCTTTTTCGTTTTCGCAATAAATATCATAAACGGCTTTTCTATGGTTATTTGCTTTGCCCGATTGGTCCTTATCTTTAAAACTAAGATCAAAAATTTTATCATTTTCAGGTAATAGGCAATTCAAAAAATCTATCAACTGTGGCTTGCTTGCTTCTTCACCAAATAGTTTTTTAAAACCAAAATCAGTAAAGGGATTGATATACTTGGAGTACATAGCTTAATAATTATGTAGCAAATATATGTATTTTGTATTTGAAGTTTTAAAATCTATACTTTTTTGTTAATCCGATTGTGGTTTATGGTTTCCAAAGTGATTTAACTCGTTTCCCATTAATGGAGTATTCAGAATATCCAAATTCTATATTCAGGTTTTAAGCGATTTGAAATTTACACAGGTGTAAAAAATTTGCTTGATTGGACTCCACAACGAGAGAATACACAATCTGTGATACCCAGAACCCAAGATCCATTTGATAAAAATGTTCAGTTTAATAGCTTAGGTCAAGCACTTTCTACACCCAAAAATCCCAATGCGCTCACATTTGACCCCACTTATGTATATGCGCCTATGCAAGGGATTAGATTTTTTTTAGAAATAAGATTTATTATAAAATAGGTGGTTTTTTCTTTATTCCATATTTCAACGCCAAATTAAAATTGTTCTTTTTTTTGCAAGTAAGTTTGCCAAGTTAATCGAACACAATAAATCATATATTTTAGAAAACCCAAAAATAACTAATAATTAAAATCAAGAGCCTGAAATAAACTGGAACCAGTTTTTACCCTAATCTCCTCTTTCTGAAAATAAATTAAATATTTTTTGCATTAATTTTGCATATTAAAATTAAGCTCTTACTTTTGCAAACCAATTTTAAAAGCCTCCTTAGCTCAGCTGGTAGAGCAACTGACTTGTAATCAGTAGGTCGCTGGTTCGATTCCGGCAGGGGGCTCATTTTTAGATTATTCTCCATCAAAATGATAGTTTTATTATCATTTCTCCATAAAAAAACTTCTTGAAAAAAGTACTTTTCATAAGCTATTATTGGCCACCCTCTGGCGGTTCTGGCGTACAAAGGCCACTTAAATTTGTTAAATACTTGCGTGATTTTGGCTGGGAACCTATTGTTTTTACGGTTTCAAATGGGGAATATCCTGAGTTAGATCCAAGTTTAGCAAAAGAAATACCCAAGGGTATAAAAATTATTTATTCTAAAATCTTTGAACCCTATACTTATTACAAAAAATTTGTTGGGCAAAAAAAAGAAGATAAAATTAATCCCAATTTTTTTACACAAGAAAAAAAAGGCTGGAAAGAAAAACTAGCCATTTGGATACGAAGTAATTTTTTTATTCCCGATGCTCGTGTAGCTTGGGTGAAGCCTTCTATCAAAAAGCTCACTCAATATTGCAAAGAAAACCAAGTTGATGTAATCATTACTACTGGGCCACCTCACAGCGCACATTTAATTGGTTTGGTAGTAAAAGAAAACACAGGAATACCTTGGATAGCCGATTTTAGAGACCCTTGGACCAATATTGATTTTTATTCTAATCTTTCGCTTACCCAATGGGCAGATGCAAAACATAGAAAATTAGAAAAAAAAGTACTCCAAAATGCAGATAAAGTACTTATGGTTGGGGAAACTTGGGGAAAGGAGCTTGAAGAAATTGGCAAACGAAGTGTTACGATTATTTCAAATGGTTTTGACCCTGACGATTTTGATCAATCTATTATTGATTTAGATGCTAAGTTTTCAATCGTGCATTTGGGAATGTTTAGCAAAGGGAGAAATCATGAAGTTTTATGGAAGGCACTTTCGCAATTGTGTAATGAAAATCAAGATTTTGCTAATGATTTAGAATTATGCTTTTATGGCAAATACGATATTTCTGCAGTAGAATATATGAATAAATATAAATTGAAAAATTTTACAAAATTCCATAGCTATATTCCTCACCACGAAATTGTTAAAGTTCAAAAACGTGCACAAGTTTTATTTCTTTCTGTGAACAATACACCCAATGTAAAAGGAATTATAACAGGAAAAATTTATGAATATTTGGCTGTAAATAGGCCAATACTTTGCATTGGTGATACAACAGGAGATGCAGCAAAAGTTATTCAGGAAACTAAATCGGGATATATTTCTGGATTTGAAGATTTAGAAACCTTAAAATCAAACATTTCACAACTATACACTCAATATAAGAATCCTAGTTTGGCAATAAAATCAAATGATATAGAAAAATACTCAAGAAAATACCTCACAGGAATGTTGGCTCAAAGCCTAGATTCGGTGATAAAACCAGTAAATTGACATATTTAACGATTTATTCATATTGGAACTTTTTAGTCGCTCTAAAATTACGTAATCTTGCACCCTCAAAAAAAATCAACAATTAAAAATGGATAAAAATTCAGCAATCGGTCTTACCATGATTTCCATCTTACTCATGGTATATTTTTATTTTTTCGCGCCTCAAGCCGAAGTTGTACCAGAAAACCAAAAACAAACGACTACTATTGCGCCTACTTTACAGGCAAGCGTAAACCAAGATTCTGTTTCCCAATCACTTTTACAACAAAAATTTCCTGAATTGGGAAATGCTTTTATGGGTGAAGAGAAAATAATCGTATTAGAAAACGAAGATATTAAACTAAGTTTAAGCAGCAAAGGCGGCTTTGTGAAAGAGGTTTTACTCAAAAAGTATAAAACTTCAGCTAAAACAAATTTGATTTTGCTCAATAGCCAATCTGATTCAACTGATTTGATTTTGCCTACAAATAAAGGTGAAGTAAAACTTTCGGATATGTTTTTTCAAGCTAATATCTCTCAGTTAAAAGATACCACTCAATTGGTTTTGACTTCAAAATTAGATGAGAATAGGTTTTTACAACACCGTTACAAATTAGCTAAAATAGGCTATTTGGTAATGCATAGCATTGAAAATCAAGGCGTTTTGGTTAGTTCTGCACCCACTTATAAAAGAACGAGCAAACTCATTCATACCGAATCAGATTTAGAGCAGTCTCGCATCGCTACCACAATCAATTTTTATTATGTAGATCAAGAGTACGGAAGCCTTTCCGAAACTTCTAAAGATCCCGAAGCTGAAGATTTAGTTAAACCTTTCAAATGGGTTGCATTCAAACAAAAGTTTTTCAACTCAGGCTTTTTCGCCCAAAAAGACAATATATTTATTTCAGGAAAAGTAAATTCATCTGTAGATATTTTAGATAGCAACAATGTAAAAAATGTAGCCGCTTTGGCGCAAATTGATTCTAAAGTTTGGAACCAAGGCACTGTTGCTTTGGGACTTTATTTTGGCCCCAATAAATACACGATTTTAGAAAATATTACTGAGGGCTACCAAGAAAATGTTTATATGGGCTGGCCTGTGATAAATTTGGTTAATATATATGTTATTCAACCTATTTTTGATTTCCTTGCCTTATTTATTGGCAATTACGGAATTGTTATTTTCCTCTTGGTTTTAATTATCAAACTATTTTTGTTTCCGCTTTCATACAAATCGTATGTTTCAATGGCAAAAATTAAGGTTTTAAAACCTGAGATGGACGAAATCAAAGCCCGTGTAGGTGATGATATGTCGGCTATGCAACAAGAGCAATTAAAACTTTATCAATCGGTAGGCGTGAATCCTTTGGCGGGTTGTATTCCGGTTTTGTTACAAATGCCTGTGCTTTTGGCTATGTTTAACTTCTTCCCCAATGCCATTCAGTTGCGCCAAGAAAGCTTCCTTTGGGCAACTGATCTTTCTACTTACGATACGGTTTATAATTTACCTTTCACTATTCCTTTCTATGGTGATCACGTAAGTTTATTTACGATTTTAATGACAATTTCTACTTTGTTATTTACGTATATGAATAACCAAATTTCTACTGTACAAGGACCTATGATTGCGCTTTCGTATATCATGCCAGTCGTGTTTATGTTTATACTCAACTCATTACCAGCAGGTTTGAGCTTTTATTACTTCGTTTCTAATATGGTTACTATAGCTCAACAACAAATTATTAAACTATTTGTAGATGAAAGTTCTATTCGTGCCAAACTCGATACCAATAAGAAAAACTCAGTTGATAAACCCAAAACTGGTTTTCAAAAACGCTTGGCTGACGCTTTAAAAGCGCAAGAAGAAATGAAGGCAAAAAACAAAAAGAAATAATTTGATTCTTTTCAAAGCAACTATCTGAAAATTCATTTGCAGATAGTTGCTTTTTGCATTAAATATTTTTTAATTTTGTACACTTAATTAAAACAATACCTTTAAAGCCTTGTTTTGATATTCAAGCACGTTACGAAAAATCATTTTAGATGCTAATAAAACCTGGTAACCTTTTAAAGACAATTGAATCTCCAGAAGATTTAAGGGTTTTGGATAAGCAACAGCTTTTAGAAGTTTGCCAAGAATTAAGGCAATATATTGTAGATAATGTTTCTATTTATGGAGGGCATTTTGCAGCTAGTTTAGGCGTAATCGAGCTTACAGTTGCCTTACACTATGTTTTTAACACGCCAAAAGACGAACTAATTTTTGATGTGGGTCATCAAGCTTATGGCCATAAAATATTAACAGGAAGAAGAGATAATTTTCATACCAATAGAGTATATAACGGACTTTCAGGTTTTCCTAAAAGAACTGAAAGTGAATATGATTCTTTTGGTGTAGGTCATTCATCTACCTCTATATCAGCTGCATTGGGTATGGCTATGGCTTCCAAAATCAAGGGAGATAAAGAAAAACACCATATTGCTGTAATTGGTGATGGAGCAATGACAGGTGGTATGGCTTTTGAAGCGATGAACCATGCTGGCGTTTCGAATAGCAATTTACTCATTGTTTTAAACGACAATTGTATGTCTATCGACCCGAATGTCGGTGCATTAAAAGATTATTTAACAGACATCACTACATCTGAATTATATAATAAATTTAGAGACGAACTTTGGAAAGCTTTAGGGAAATTAAATAAATTAGCCCCAAAAGCCAGAGAAGTCGCCTCAAAAATAGAAGGCGGAATGAAAGCGATTGTTTTAAAACAAAGCAATCTTTTTGAATCGCTCGGTATTCGTTATTTTGGCCCTATAGATGGGCATGATATTGATCATTTGGTAAGTGTGCTAAATGATTTAAAAAAAATTGAAGGTCCTAAAATTTTACATTGCGTAACTGTAAAGGGCAAAGGATTTAGTTTAGCTGAAAAAGACCAAACCAAATGGCATTCTCCAGGTAAATTTGATAAAATAACGGGAGAAATTAAGAAAAAAACCTTTGAAACGCCTCAGCCACCCAAATACCAAGATGTTTTCGGACTTACTTTGGTGGAATTGGCGGAACAAAATGATAAAATTGTAGGAATCACGCCTGCTATGCCATCAGGTTCTTCAATGAATTTGATGATGAAAGCTTTTCCAGAACGTTCTTTTGATGTGGGTATCGCAGAGCAACACGCTGTTACACTTTCTGCTGGCATTGCTACACAAGGACTTACGCCTTTTTGCAATATATATTCTACCTTCATGCAGCGAGGGTTTGACCAAGTAGTGCATGATGTGTGTATACAAAAATTACCAGTTGTTTTTTGTTTAGATAGAGCTGGTTTGGTGGGTGCAGATGGACCCACTCACCACGGAGCTTATGATATTGCCTATTTAAGGTGTTTGCCCAACATCGTTATCGCAGCACCCATGGATGAAATTGAGCTTCGTAACCTGATGTTTACCGCAAGCACATATAAAGAACAAGCTTTTGCAATTCGTTATCCTAGAGGAGAAGGTCAATATTCAAACTGGCAATTGCCTTTTGAAAAAATAGAAATAGGAAAATCGAGATTGCTCAAACAGGGCAAGGATATAGCTATTTTAAGTATTGGCAATACAGGCAATTTTGTAAAAAAAGCGTATTCCGATTTTGATACTCATGAAATATCAGTGGCACATTACGATATGCGTTTTGTAAAACCATTAGATTTTGAAGCTTTGCATCACATTTGCGCTACTTTTGATAAGTTAATCACAATTGAAGATGCTTGCTTGCCAGGCGGTTTTGGCTCAGCGATTGCTGAATTCATTTGCGATAACGGCTATAATGTGCAGCTCAAAAGATTGGGTATTCCAGATAGAATTGTTGAGCATGGAGAGCCAGATCAGCTTTACAAAGAGTGCGAATACGACACACAAGCTATTGTTAGTACAACATTACAAATGGCGGGTGTTCTAGTTTAAAATAGACTAGTCTATTTCTTCAAGAATGGTGATAAAAAACATCACATGGTCTTGAAAAGTATTTCTCAATTCTGTTAAAACTGCATTTTCATACGAAAGTCTGAAATTTTCGAGTTCGATTAGTTCTTTAGCATAAAATTGAATCGCATACGTTTCCCCACTTAATCCGCTTACTTCATTCAAAAGTTTTAATTTTTTATGTTGAACAAAAAATCCTGTCTTTAAAATTTGTGGAATGAAATTGGCTTGAATATACTTTGACCAATGTGTAAGGTAACTTTTATCGGTATTGAATGTGATGTTGTAGATAATCATAGTTTTGTATTTAACCAAAAATTTTACAAATATAAAGTCTAATTCTAGTAAAATGCCACCCTAATTAACAAAATGAATAAAATCTTGAAATAGATCTTAAAGTCATAATTATAATTTATGATAAAATATTTTTCGAACTAAGATTATACTTTTTGTAAACATTGTATTTGTATTTTCATTTTTACAAGAATATAAATGAAAATTTGATTACAAAGTATTTGCTCTATTTTTGCACTAAATCTTTTCAGAAAAATTTTATTTACACTTAAATTTATAAGCTTTAGCTTGTTATCCATGAAAAAATTATTCCTTTTTGATGCCATGGCTCTTATTTACAGAGCACATTTCGCATTTAGCAAAACGCCAAGAATCAATTCTAAGGGAATAAATACGGGAGCAACTTTTGGTTTTACGAACACTGTTTTGGAAGTACTGAAAAAAGAGAAACCTACTCACTTGGCTGTGGCTTTTGATATGCATGGCCCTACGTTTAGGCACGAACAATTTGCTGCTTACAAAGCCCAAAGACAAGAACAACCAGAAGACATCACGCTCAACATTCCGTATTGTTTGCAAATGCTGGAAGCCTTAAACATTAAAGTTTTGATGAAACAAGGTTTTGAAGCCGATGACATTATAGGCACTTTAGCTAAACAGGCAGAAAAATCTGATTTTAAGGTATTTATGATGACATCTGATAAAGATTATTGTCAGCTGGTTACTGAAAATGTGTTTGTTTATAAGCCTGCTTTTATGGGCAAAGGACCTGAGACGCTTGATATTGCCAAGGTTTTAGAAAAGTTTGAAATCAGCAATGTGGACCAAGTGAGAGACATTTTAGGCTTGCAAGGTGATGCCGTAGATAATATTCCTGGCATTCCTGGGGTGGGTGAAAAAACAGCACGCAAGCTGATTGCAGATTTTGGTACAGTGGAAAATTTAATCGCCAATGCAGATAAATTAACGGGCAAACTCAAAGAAAATGTAGTTCAATTTGCCAGTCAAGGAATTTTGTCTAAAGAATTGGCCACCATACACACAAGCGTACCTATAGAAGTAGATTTAGATAGTTTAATCATAAAACCTCCTCATACACAATTGATTAATAGCTTGTGTGATGAGCTAGAGTTTAAGGCTTTAAAGGCCAGGTTGATGGGTGAAACAGTAATTCCTGTTGCCAAATCCAGCACTTCAAAAACACCATCTGGGCAGATGAGTCTTTTCGGAAATCCTGAACTTGAAGTAGCCACAGAATCTGAAGTTTCTGTTTTTGATGAGGAGCCTATTGCCATTGATGAAACCAAGGAATTGATAAACTTAATGCAAACGCCTCATTATTATCATATTGTAAATAATGATTCTAAGCTTGAGTCTTTAAGAGATTTTCTTTTGATGCAGAAGGAAGTTTGCTTTGATACCGAAACGACAGATTTAGAAGCTGCAGATGCAGAATTAGTTGGATTGTCTTTTTGTTGGAGAAAAAATGAAGCGTATTATGTGCCTTGCGTAGATGCTTTACAGACAAAAAAGATAATAGAAGTTTTAAGACCCTTTTTTGAGAGTGATTCGATTGTGAAAATAGGGCAAAATATCAAATATGACCTTATTATTTTGAAAAATTATGGTATAGAACTCAAAGGTAAAATGTTTGATACCATGTTGGCGCATTATTTATTAGAGCCAGATATGCGACACGGAATGGATATTTTGGCTAAAAGCTATTTGAATTACCAAACCATTTCTATTACAGAGCTTATCGGTAAAAAAGGAAAAAATCAAGGCAATATGCGAGATGTGGATTTGGCAGATATAGCCGAATATGCAGCTGAAGATGCGGATATTACTTTTCAACTTAAACAAATTTTTCAGCCCTTACTTGAGAGGAATAAGCTTATTTCGCTTTTTGAAAATGTAGAATGTCCGCTAATCCATGTTTTGGCAGAAATGGAAAAAATAGGCATAAAAATTGACGCTCAAGCCTTAAAAGATTATTCTTCAGTTTTAGAATTAGAATGTAAGGAAATTGAAAAACAAATATATGTGCAATCGGGTGAAGAGTTTAATATCGCTTCTCCTAAACAATTGGGAATTATTTTATTTGAAAAATTAAAACTTGACCCTAAAGCCAAAAAAACACCTTCTGGGCAATATGCGACAGGAGAAGAAATTTTATCAAAATTGGCTTATGAGCATGAAATAGCTAAAAATATCACTGACTTTAGGGAATTACAAAAGCTCAAAAATACATATATTGATGCTTTGCCTCTATTAATTAGCCCCAAAGACGGGTTGATTCATACTTCTTACAACCAAGCGGTGGCTGCAACTGGTCGTTTGAGTTCTACCAATCCCAATTTGCAAAATATTCCCATTCGCACCGATAAAGGACGTGAAATTAGAAAGGCTTTTATTCCTAGAAATGAAAATTACTTAACTCTTTCAGCCGATTATTCCCAAATCGAGCTTCGCATTATGGCTTCATTTAGCCAAGACGAATCTATGATAAATGCATTTAAAAATAATGTGGACATTCACACCAACACGGCTTCAAAAGTATTTGGCGTGAGCAATGCAGAGGTAAGTTCAGAAATGAGACGCAAGGCCAAAATGGTCAATTTTGGTATTATCTATGGCATCACACCTTTTGGTTTGTCGCAAAGATTGAGCATTTCAAGGAAAGAAGCCGCAGAAATTATTGATGCCTATTTTAGGGAATTTTCTACCGTAAAAAGTTTTATGGACAAAATGATTAACGATGGCAGAGATAATGGCTATGTTTCCACTTTAATGGGAAGAAGAAGGTATTTGAGAGATATTCGCTCTGCCAATCAAACGGTAAGGGGATATGCTGAGCGAAATGCCATCAATGCACCCATACAAGGTTCGGCTGCGGATATGATAAAAGTTGCCATGATTAACATTCATAAAGAAATTTCAAGCCTCAAGCTCAAATCAAAATTACTTTTGCAAGTGCATGATGAGTTGGTTTTTGATGTACACAAAGAAGAAATTGAAGTACTCAAAACATTGACTATTAGGGAAATGAAAAATGCTATGCCACTTTCTGTGCCCATAGAAGTTGGCTTGGGTATTGGAGAAAATTGGCTTGAAGCCCATTAAAATAAAGCGAATAAATTTAATATTATCATGAAAAAAGTAGCGATAATTGGTGCAGGCATGGCTGGGCTTTCAGCTTCCATTCGGCTGGCAAAACTAGGTTATGAAGTGTCAGTTTATGAATCGAATGCGCATACAGGAGGGAAAGTAGCTGAGATTACGGGTAATGGCTTTCGGTTTGATGCTGGGCCTTCACTTTTTACGCTTCCTCATTTGGTAGATGAGCTTAGTCTATTGGCAAATCAGCCTTCTCAAAATAGCTTTGAATACCAAAAGCTCAACACGATTTGCAAATATTTTTACCCAGATGATACTGAGTTTGAAGCCTCATCAAACCCCAATCAGTTTGCTCAGACTTTAGAAAATGTTTTAGGTGAAGATAAAAAACAGATACTAAAATTTCTTGACCAAAGTCGTATTTTATACGACAGTACAAAAGATGTTTTTCTGGAAAGTTCATTACATAAAATCAAAACTTTTTTTTCTTTTAAAGCCATTAAAGCATTGATTCATATAAGTTTAAGAGACTTATTGATTCCTATGGCAAAGCGGAATATTAAAACTTTTAAAAACCCAAAAACAGCTCAACTTTTTAATCGCTACGCCACTTACAATGGCTCAAATCCGTATAAATGCCCGTCATTGTTTAATTTGATTCCACATTTAGAATATAATCTAGGCGCATACTTTCCAAGAGGAGGAATGTTTGCGATTAGCAAGCACCTTACGAAAATAGCAGAAGATTTGGGTGTGAAATTTATGTTTAACACCCAAGTAGAAGAGATATTAGTACTTAAAAATCAGGCAGTTGGAATTAAAATAGGAGAGGAGCGTATTCAATTTGATTATGTAGTAAGCAATTCTGATATTGGTTTTACATATAAAAACTTATTAAAAGGAATAAAAAGTCCTCAAAAAATATTGAACCAGCCCAAATCAAGTTCGGGATTGGTATTTTATTGGGGCATAAAAGGTGAATTTCCGAATTTAGATTTGCACAATATATTTTTTTCAAGCGATTACAAAGCTGAATTTGAAGCTATTTTTGAGCAAAAAATAATCCCCAATGACCCAACTGTTTATATTAACATTAGCAGCAAGAAAAACCCAAACGATGCACCAGAAAAGCATGAAAATTGGTTTCTGATGATTAATGTGCCACATAATCAAGGGCAAGATTGGGAGAAATTGATTGCAGAAGCTCGAAAAAATATTTTGCATAAAATCTCTACAACTTTGATGACAGATATTTCTAAGCGCATTGTTTTTGAAAAAATACTTTCACCTATAGAAATAGAAAAGCAAACTTTTTCAATTCAAGGAGCTTTGTATGGCAATAGTTCAAATAATCCGTTTTCTGCTTTTTTTCGCCATGCCAATTTTAGTTCAAAAATGAAAAACCTTTATTTTTGTGGTGGTTCTGTGCATCCTGGAGGCGGCATTCCATTGTCATTACTTTCAGGAAAGATTGTTTCAGAACTGATAGGTGGAAAACTTTAACTTACTTAAAAATAATTAGTTGTTTTATTTTGTTTCGTTTATAATTTAGTTTTTTTTCATATTAAAGTTATAGTTGAATAAATAAGTTTTTCTTAGTTTTCAAATTCATAAATCATTAAAAAAATTTAAACAAAAACAGTATTTTAGATTTATGCAATTAATTTTATAACTTTCTCTCAACATCAAATTGTTCTAGATAATCGGCTACTTTTCTAACAAAAATTCCTCCTAATGCACCATCAATTATTCTATGATCATAAGAATGAGACAAAAACATTAAATTTCTTATACCCAAAGTATCACCTTGAGGAGTTTCGATTACGGCTGGTTTTTTTGTTACAACGCCAAATGCCATGATTGCCACTTGAGGTTGAACAATAATAGGAGTGCCCATTACGTTACCAAACGAACCCATATTTGACATTGTATACGTTCCACCTGAAAGTTCATCTGGTGTAAGTTCATTGGTACGAGCTCTTTTTGCTAAGTCATTAATCTTTTTTGTAAGACCAACTAAATTATATTGATCTGCATTTTTAATTACAGGTACAATCAAATTCCCATTTGTAAGAGCTACTGCCAAACCAATATTAATGTCTTTTTTTACTATAATTTTATCATTTTCAATTGAGCTATTAATTATGGGGTATTCTTTCAATGCTTTTGCCAGCGCTTCAATGAAAATAGGCGTGAGGGTAAGTGAAGTATTTTCTTTTTCAAAATAAAAGTGTTTCATTTTATTTCTCCAAATTACAATATTTGAAACATCAGCTTCTACAAATGAGGTTACGTGAGCTGATATTTTGCGTGAATCGATCATTCTTTCAGCAATCATTTTCCTCATTCTGTCCATTTCTATAATATCAGAATTTCCACTGTAAGAGTAGCTTTTTGCTTTGGGTTCTGTAGTTTCAGGCTTGAGAGGAATGTCTAATACATTAGAGTGACCATTTTCCTTTATTAAATTGGTTTCCAATTTAGGCTCTAAAATGTATTTTGAGCTTTCATTTTTACTTTTTTTATCTGCAATGTACTGTATTAAGTCAATTTTGGTAACTCTATTTTCTTTACCGGTACCAACAATTTGAGATAGTTCGGAAATAGAAATATTTTCCTCTTTTGCAATATTCATTACCAAAGGAGAGTAAAAAGTATTTATTTCTGAATTGCTTTTGGAGACCACTTCTTTGCTCTCATCTTTTATTGAAGAAGTTTGCAAAACAGGTTTTACTTCTAAAATAGGTTGATTATGAATGACTTCAGATTCTAAAATGGCTATAACCTGACCTACTTGCGCCATTGCGCCTTCTGGAATAAGTATTTCTTTTAAAAAACCTTTATGAATTGAAGGTACTTCTGTATCTATTTTGTCAGTTGCGACTTCTAGCACAGATTCGTCCATTTCTATTTTGCTTCCAATTGGTTTAAGCCATTTTAAAACTTTAGCCTCGTGGATACTTTCACCCATTTTGGGCAATATCATTTGTATAATAGACATTTTTTTTCGTTAAGAAACGTAAAGTTGGTAGTTTGATTCTAAAAATAAAACTTCTCACAACAAATTTAAGCTTAATACTATGTATAATTTTAAATTTAACTCCCAATTTTAAGTTTTAGCCCATTTTTACTTTCTTTTTTTGTCTGAAATAAATTAAAAAATTTCAAATTCTGCGATTTCTTGATTGTGTTGCTTTTAATATAATTATAAGAAAATCATTTCTTTTGTTATTTGTTCAATTTTAATTAAAAAATCTTGAATTCGAGAAAAAAGAATAAAGCATTTTTTATTCATCAAAGTGCAAAATTAAATATCTCCAGGCAGAGGTCTTAAGACAATGCGTTCTATAACTGCAGTTTTTGATAAGTCAAAAGCCGCCCAAATTGTATTTGCTA